>CABUCP010000189.1 GCA_902490055.1 uncultured Klebsiella sp.
CTTCTTAAGCGGAAAAAAGAAATTTTAATGCTATACATCCCCACTCGCAAAGCGGTTTACTGTGCAGAGAAAGCGGAGCGTCGGAGGGACAAATGCGCATATTATTGGTGGAAGATGACAAACTGATCGGCGACGGCATCAAAGCCGGGCTGAGCAAAATGGGCTTTAGCGTCGACTGGTTCACCGCAGGACAGGAAGGCAAAAATGCCTTATATAGCGCGCCTTACGACGCCGCTATCCTTGACCTTACCCTCCCCGGCATCGACGGCCTCGATATCCTGCGCGAATGGCGCGACAAAGGGCGCAATGAGCCGGTACTGATTCTCACCGCCCGCGATGCGCTCAGCCAGCGGGTCGAAGGACTACAGCTCGGCGCCGACGACTACCTCTGCAAACCTTTCGCCCTGATTGAAGTAGCGGCGCGTCTCGAAGCGCTGGTCCGCCGCGCTCACGGCCAGAGCAGCAGCGAGCTACGCCACGGCAACGTGACGCTTGACCCGAATCATTTAACCACCACTCTCGATGGCGAAAGCCTGGTGCTGAAGCCAAAAGAGTTCGCTCTGCTTGAACTGCTGATGCGTAACGCCGGGCGTGTGTTGCCGCGCAAGCTTATCGAAGAAAAGCTCTATAACTGGGATGACGATGTCTCCAGCAACGCCGTGGAAGTACACGTTCATCACCTGCGCCGCAAGCTCGGTAGCGCGTTTATTCGCACCGTACACGGT
The DNA here is from genome assembly GCA_902490055.1 of uncultured Klebsiella sp. Lineage (GTDB taxonomy): Bacteria > Pseudomonadota > Gammaproteobacteria > Enterobacterales > Enterobacteriaceae > Klebsiella. Next base: position 726 of record CABUCP010000189.1, read on the forward strand.
ATCGGCTATACCCTGGGTGACGCATGAAACACCTCGCCCGCCTGAGCCTGCGCGTTCGCCTGACGCTACTCTTTGTCCTGCTGAGCAGCATCGCCTGGGGGATTGCCAGCCTTATCGCCTGGCAGCAGACCAGCAAGAAGCTGGATAAGCTATTTGATACCCAGCAGGTGCTGTTCGCCCGTCGCCTGAGCGCGATGAACTTTGATGAGCTGCGCGCGCAGCCGGCACAAATCCGCGAAAAGAAAAAGGTTAAACACGGCCACCTCGATGATGACGCGCTGGCGTTCGCTATCTTTACCACCGACGGCAACATGGTGCTCAACGATGGCGAGAACGGTGAAGATATTCAATGGGAGGGCCAGCGCGAGGGCTTTAGCGACGGCTATCTGCGCGGCGATGACGACGAATGGCGTTTCCTGTGGCTGACCACCGCCGACGGTCGCCACCGCATCGCCGTCGGCCAGGAGTGGGATTACCGCCGCGAAATGGCGATGGATATCGTGACCTCACAGCTCACGCCGTGGCTGGTCGCCCTACCGCTGATGTTCGTGCTGCTGATTGTGCTTTTAAGCCGCGAGCTGGCGCCGCTGAAAAATCTGGCCCGCACTCTACGCCTGCGGGCGCCGGACTCCGCCGAGTTACTACCCAACGACAAAATCCCCACAGAGGTCCGCCCGCTGGTCGATGCCCTGAATCAGCTGTTCAGCCGTACCCATGAAACCATGCTTCGCGAGCGCCGCTTTACCTCCGACGCCGCCCACGAGCTGCGCAGCCCGCTGGCGGCGCTAAAGGTGCAGACCGAAGTCGCTCAGCTATCGATGGATGATCCCGAAGGCCGGGATAAAGCATTGGCCCAACTGCATCAAGGTATCGACCGCGCCACCAGGCTGGTCGATCAACTACTGACCCTGTCACGGCTGGATTCCCTGGCCCAGCTCGACGACGTGCAGCCGGTCGCCATCGACGAGCTGCTGCAGTCGGCGGTGATGGAGATGTATCACCACGCCCAGCTATCCAACATCGAACTCCGTCTGCACCTGAACGCCATTAATATTGTCCATACCGGCCAACCGCTGCTGCTCAGCCTGCTGGCGCGCAATCTGCTGGATAACGCCGTGCGTTACAGCCCGCCCGGCAGCCAGGTGGATATCACGCTTAACGCCCGCGAGTTCCGGGTACGCGATAACGGCCCTGGTATTAGCCCGCAGGCGCTGGCACGTATCGGCGAGCGCTTTTATCGCCCGCCCGGCCAGGACGCGCCCGGCAGCGGATTAGGTCTATCAATCGTGCGCCGAATTGCGTCGCTGCATGGTATGCAGGTTGATTTTGCTAACGCCCGCGACGGCGGTTTCGAGGCCCGCGTTTACTGGTAGCAACATTATTGCCAGAAATGCAAAAGACTTTGCACATTTTGCTCATTTTACTGCCCCGCTTCGCGGGGTAAAATTGCTGGCAAATTTACTAGTTTGAGGGCAAAAAATGAGCAACATCCTGATTATCAACGGTGCGAAAAAATTCGCTCACTCGAATGGCCAATTAAACGACACCCTGACCGAGGTCGCGGATGGTTATCTGCGCGACCTCGGGCATGATGTTAAAATCGTCCGCGCGGAAAGCGAGTACGACGTCAAAGAAGAAGTGCAGAATTTCCTGTGGGCAGACGTGGTTATCTGGCAGATGCCGGGCTGGTGGATGGGCGCGCCGTGGACCGTGAAAAAGTACATGGATGACGTCTTCACCGAAGGTCACGGTTCGCTGTATGCCAGCGATGGCCGTACCCGCTCCGACGACAGCAAAAAATATGGCTCCGGCGGGTTGATTCAGGGCAAACAGTACATGCTGTCGCTGACCTGGAACGCGCCGATGGAAGCCTTCACCGATAAAGATCAGTTCTTCCACGGCGTCGGCGTTGACGGCGTTTACCTGCCGTTCCACAAAGCCAACCAGTTCCTTGGTATGAGCGCGATGCCAACCTTCATCACCAATGACGTGATTAAAATGCCAAACGTTCCGCATGCGATCGCAGAATATCGCAAGCATCTGGCCGAGATTTTTGGTTAACTACGGGTCTACACTCTCTATGATTCGGGTTGCATAACCCGATGTATGGCGAGGATATACACAGAAGGAGTTGAGTTAACCATGTTAACAGTGATTGCCGAAATTCGTACCCGTCCGGGCCAACACCACCGCCAGGCGGTTCTGGATCAGTTCGCTAAAATTATTCCTGCGGTACTGCAGGAAGAAGGCTGCCACGGCTACGCGCCGCTGGTTGACCACGCCGCTGGCGTGAGCTTCCAGACCACCGCCCCGGATTCTATCGTCATGGTCGAGCAGTGGGAAAGCGTTGCGCACCTTGAAGCGCACCTGCAAACGCCGCACATGAAGGCTTACGCCGAAGCGGTCAAAGGCGACGTGCTGGAAACGAGCATTCGCATTCTGCAGGCTGGCGTATAAGCCAGGCAGCAATAACAAAGGGAGCCTGAGGCTCCCTTTTTACATTTAGCGTCTCAAACAGAATCAGGCTTCGAGATCGGCCATATCGCCTTTTTCCTGCAGCCAGTTACGGCGGTCTTCAGAACGCTTCTTGGCTAACAGCATATCCATCACCGCGGTGGTTTGCTGCTCATCTTCATCGGTCACGATCAGCTGTACCAGGCGGCGTGTGTTTGGATCGAGCGTGGTTTCACGCAACTGCATCGGGTTCATCTCGCCCAGCCCTTTAAAGCGCTGTACGTTCGGCTTGCCTTTCTTACGCTTCAACTGCTCCAGCACGCCGGCTTTTTCTTCTTCCGTCAGCGCGTAGTAAACCTCTTTACCCAGGTCGATACGATACAGCGGCGGCAGCGCGACGTACACATGCCCCTCTTTCACCAGGGTACGGAAATGCTTCACGAACAGCGCGCACAGCAGGGTAGCGATGTGCAGACCATCCGAGTCGGCATCGGCGAGAATACAGATTTTACCGTAACGCAGCTGGCTTAAATCATCGCTATCCGGGTCGATACCAATCGCCACCGAAATGTCGTGCACCTCTTGCGAAGCAAGAACTTCATCGGAAGAGACTTCCCAGGTATTCAGGATCTTGCCTTTAAGCGGCATGATCGCCTGATATTCACGGTCGCGCGCCTGTTTCGCCGAACCGCCCGCCGAGTCCCCTTCGACGAGGAACAGTTCGGTGCGGTTCAGGTCCTGCGCGGTGCAGTCCGCCAGCTTACCCGGCAGCGCCGGGCCACTGGTGAGCTTTTTGCGCACTACTTTCTTGGCGGCGCGCAGGCGGCGCTGGGCGCTGGAAATAGCCATTTCCGCCAGCAGCTCCGCCGCCTGTACGTTCTGATTCAGCCACAGGCTGAAGGCGTCTTTAACCACCCCGGAAACGAACGCCGCGCACTGACGCGACGACAGACGCTCTTTGGTTTGCCCGGCGAACTGCGGATCCTGCATCTTCACCGACAGCACGTATGCGCAGCGCTCCCAGATATCTTCCGCCGACAGCTTCACGCCGCGCGGCAGAATATTACGGTATTCGCAGAACTCGCGCATCGCGTCGAGCAGCCCCTGGCGCAGACCGTTAACGTGCGTACCGCCCTGCATGGTCGGGATCAGGTTAACGTAGCTTTCGGTCAGCAGCTCGCCGCCTTCCGGCAGCCACAGCAGCGCCCAGTCTACCGCTTCCGTTTCGCCGGAGAAGTTACCGACAAACGGTTTTTCCGGCAGTAGCGGCAGGCCGTTAACCGCTTCGCACAGATAATCATTGAGACCGTCCGCGTAGCACCAGCGCTGCTCGCTGTTGTTCACCTGGTCGCGGAACACAATTTCCACGCCCGGGCACAGCACCGCTTTCGCTTTTAGCAGATGGCTCAGTCGCGAGACGGAAAAGCGCGGGCTGTCGAAGAAGCTTTCGTCCGGCCAGAAATGAACGCTGGTCCCGGTATTGCGCTTGCCGCAGGTGCCGGTGACGTGCAGGTCTTCGACTTTATCGCCGTTTTCAAACGCGATGCTGTAAACCTGGCCATCGCGGCGCACGTTGACTTCCACGCGCTTAGACAGGGCGTTGACCACCGAAATCCCTACCCCGTGCAGGCCGCCGGAGAACTGGTAGTTTTTGTTAGAAAACTTACCGCCCGCGTGCAGCCGACAAAGGATCAGTTCAACTGCCGGAACGCCTTCTTCCGGGTGGATATCAACCGGCATCCCGCGCCCGTCGTCGATAACCTCTAACGACTGATCGGCATGAAGGATAACCTCCACGCGTTTGGCGTGGCCAGCCAGTGCTTCATCCACACTGTTATCAATAACTTCCTGACCAAGATGGTTAGGACGGGTTGTGTCGGTGTACATTCCCGGGCGGCGGCGAACCGGCTCAAGCCCGGTGAGTACCTCAATGGCATCAGCGTTATATGAAGATTGCGTCATGGTGTGTATTCGTAGGTCGTTCTGAACCGCTTAGCGCAGGCCCAGAAAATCGATAATCTGGGTGAAATGATCTTCAAAGCCAACAAATGCGTGATTACCGCCCTCCTCGACCGTTTGACGGCAGGAGGCGAAGTAGTCAACGGCCTGGCGGTAATCAAGCACTTCGTCGCCCGTTTGCTGCAATAACCAGATGAGGTCAGGCGCTTCCAGCGGGTCGATATGCATGACTTTAAGATCGTAAATATGGCGAGACTCTAGCACATATTGCTGCCCCGTGTACGGATTCTCATTGGGGCCAAGAAAATTGTTCAGCAGCTCAAACGGCCGCACCGCCGGGTTAACCACCACCGCCGGCAGCATAAAGCATTGCGATAGCCAGGTGGCATAGTAGCCGCCCAGCGACGACCCCACCACGCCTAACGGCTCGCCGCCGTGCTCCAGCACGATGGCTTCCAGCATTTCGGCCGCCTGCGCCGGATAAGCGGGCAGTTCCGGCACTACCATGTTTATTTCGGGTTCATGCTGCGCCAGCCACGTTTTCATCGCCGTCGCTTTTGCCGAGCGCGGGGAGCTATTAAAACCGTGTAGATAGAGAAGCGTAGACATCAGTATCCTTCTGAAGCGATATCCGGGTGAAACTCAGCGCCGCTCAGGCGGCAGACTTCGGTGGTCAGCGTGCCATCGGGGTGCAGCTCAAGCCAGCGCCAGCCCGGAGAGACGGTATCGAGAGTAAAGTTAGCGCAGTGTGGTTTAAACTGCACGCAGGTCGACGGCGTCGCCATCATCCGCCGCCCGTTCCAGTCGAGATCCAGTTCCTGGTGGATATGGCCGCACAGCAGATGCTGCACTCGCGGATAGTTGCTCAGGATGCGGTCTAACGCCGCGGCGTTGCGCAGGCTGTGCTGATCGAGCCAGCTGCAACCCGCCGCAAGCGGATGATGATGCAACAGCAGCAGCGTATTGCGCGCGGGCTCGGCGTCCAATTGATGCTCAAGCCATTCCAGCTGGAAGTCGCTCAGCTCGCCGTGCGGGACGCCGAAAACCTGGCTGTCCAGCAGCAGGATTTGCCAATGGTCGCCCAACAGAACGCGTTTTGCAGGGGAGATGCCGGCATCGTGCAGCGTGCTGTACATCGCCGGTTGGAAATCATGGTTGCCCGGCAGCCAGACGCAGGGTGCGGCAAAGCTCGCGATGCCTTCAGCGAAATGCTGATAGGCCGCGGCGGAGTGGTCTTGCGCCAGATCGCCTGTTGCTACAATCAGGTCGCATTCACGCTGTGAGGCATGTATCGCATCCAATACAGCCTGATAACTTTCCCAGGTATTGATACCCAAC
>CABUCP010000190.1 GCA_902490055.1 uncultured Klebsiella sp.
GCTCTGTTGGCATTAGTGCTGGCTTGACAAGCTTTTCCTCCGCTCCGTAAACTCCTTTATGTGGGAATTTGTGGGTTAAAGTGGCGAAAAGGGGTGAGGCTGGCATGTTCCGTGGAGCAACGTTAGTCAATCTCGACAGCAAAGGCCGTTTGGCCGTACCGACGCGCTACCGCGACGGGCTGATCGAGGATGCTTCTGGTCAAATGGTGTGCACCATTGACATTCATCACCCGTGCCTGCTGCTTTACCCTTTGCCTGAATGGGAAATCATCGAGCAAAAATTGTCGCGTTTATCGAGCATGAATCCCGTTGAGCGGCGCGTACAGCGTCTGCTTTTGGGACATGCCAGCGAATGTCAGATGGATAGCGCCGGACGATTGCTAATCGCGCCGGTGTTACGGCAACATGCCGGGCTGACAAAAGAAGTGATGCTGGTCGGACAGTTTAATAAATTTGAACTGTGGGATGAAACGACCTGGTATCAACGGGTCAAGGAAGATATCGACGCTGAGCAGTCCGCTACCGGTGAACTGTCGGAGCGCCTGCAGGATTTGTCTTTATAAAAATGATGGAAAATTTTAAACACACTACGGTACTTCTGGATGAAGCCGTTAACGGCCTGAACATTCGTCCGAATGGTATCTACATCGATGGAACCTTTGGCCGCGGTGGTCACTCGCGTTTGATCCTCTCCCAACTGGGGGCGGAAGGACGCCTGCTGGCAATCGATCGCGACCCGACGGCTATCGCCGTGGCGCAAACCATCGATGACCCACGCTTTTCCATCGTACATGGTCCATTTTCGCAGCTCGCGGACTACGTCGCCGAGCGCAATCTAACCGGCAAGATCGACGGTATTCTTCTCGATCTTGGCGTTTCCTCGCCGCAATTGGATGATGCGGAACGCGGGTTCTCCTTTATGCGCGATGGCCCGCTGGACATGCGCATGGATCCCACTCGCGGCCAGTCTGCCGCTGAATGGCTACAAACTGCAGAAGAAGCAGACATCGCCTGGGTGATTAAAACCTTTGGCGAAGAGCGCTTTGGCAAACGTATCGCGCGCGCGATCGTCGAGCGTAACCGTATTGAACCGATGACCCGTACCAAAGAACTGGCGGAAGTTATCGCCGCGGCGATGCCGGTGAAGGATAAACACAAACATCCCGCGACCCGTACCTTCCAGGCGGTGCGCATTTGGGTGAACAGTGAACTGGAGGAGATAGAGCAGGCGCTAAAAAGCTCGCTCGGCGTGCTGGCCACCGGTGGTCGGCTGTCGATAATCAGTTTCCATTCGCTGGAAGATCGCATTGTGAAGCGTTTCATGCGTGAACAAAGCCGCGGTCCGCAGGTTCCAGCGGGGATCCCGATGACTGAAGAGCAGCTCAGGAAACTGGGCGGCCGTCAGCTGCGAGCACTAGGCAAGTTGATGCCGGGCGAAGAAGAGGTGGCAGAGAATCCACGCGCTCGTAGTTCAGTGCTGCGTATTGCAGAGAGGACGAACGCATGATCGGCAGAGTGACAGTAGCCTTAAGCAAAGTTAAGGGATCGTTAGGAAGCAACGAGCGCCATGCCTTGCCTGGCGTTATCGGGGACGATCTTCTGCGGTTTGGGAAGCTGCCACTCTGCCTGTTCATTTGCATCATTATTACGGCGATTACCGTGGTGACGACGGCGCACCATACCCGTCTGCTAACCGCGCAGCGTGAACAATTAGTTCTGGAGCGTGACGCTCTGGATATTGAATGGCGCAACCTGATCCTCGAAGAGAACGCCCTGGGCGATCATAGTCGGGTTGAGCGGATCGCAACCGAGAAGTTGCAGATGCAACATGTTGATCCATCACAAGAAAACATAGTGGTACAGAAATAAGGATTATTGCGACGCATGAAAGCAGCGCCGAAAACGCCAAAAGCAAAACGTCAGGAAGAACAGGCCAACTTTATCAGTTGGCGTTTTGCGTTGCTGTGCGGGTGTATTTTAATCGCTCTGGCTTTCCTGCTTGGCCGCGTCGCCTGGCTGCAGGTGGTTAGCCCGGATATGCTGGTGCGTCAGGGCGATATGCGTTCCCTGCGCGTGCAGGAGGTCTCGACCGCTCGCGGTTTGATTACCGACCGTTCCGGCCGCCCGCTGGCGGTGAGCGTGCCGGTGAAAGCTATTTGGGCCGACCCGAAAGAGCTACATGACGCCGGCGGCGTGTCGATCGATAACCGTTGGAAAGCGTTAGCCGATGCGTTGAACATGCCGCTGGATCAGCTGGCCTCGCGGATCAACAGCAACCCGCGGATGCGCTTTATCTATCTGGCTCGTCAGGTTAACCCTGACATGGCCGACTACATCAAAAAATTGAAACTGCCGGGTATTCATCTGCGTGAAGAATCGCGCCGTTATTATCCGTCAGGCGAAGTAACCGCTCACCTCATCGGCTTTACCAACGTTGATAGTCAGGGTATTGAAGGAGTTGAGAAGAGCTTTGATAAGTGGCTGACCGGCCAGCCGGGCGAACGTATCGTGCGTAAAGACCGCTATGGTCGCGTGATTGAAGATATTTCTTCCACCGACAGCCAGGCGGCGCACAATCTTGCGCTGAGCATCGACGAGCGCCTGCAGGCGCTGGTGTATCGCGAACTGAATAATGCGGTGGCGTTCAACAAAGCGGAATCAGGTACAGCCGTTCTGGTCGACGTTAACACCGGTGAAGTGCTGGCGATGGCTAACAGCCCATCGTACAACCCGAATAATTTCGCCGGTACCTCCAAAGATACCATGCGTAACCGCGCGATTACCGACGTGTTCGAGCCGGGTTCAACGGTAAAACCGATGGTAGTAATGACGGCGCTACAGCGCGGTATCGTTAACGAAAATACCGTGCTGAATACCATTCCTTATCGAATTAACGGCCACGAGATCAAAGACGTGGCGCGCTACAGCGAATTGACCCTGACCGGGGTGCTACAGAAGTCGAGTAACGTCGGCGTTTCTAAGCTGGCGTTAGCGATGCCGTCCTCAGCGTTAGTAGATACTTACTCACGTTTTGGGCTAGGAAAGGCGACCAATTTGGGGTTGGTCGGAGAACGCAGTGGCTTATATCCTCAAAAACAACGGTGGTCTGACATAGAGAGGGCCACCTTTTCTTTCGGCTACGGGCTAATGGTAACACCGTTACAGTTAGCGCGAGTCTACGCGACGATTGGCAGCTACGGCATTTATCGCCCGCTGTCGATTACCAAGGTTGATCCACCGGTTCCGGGTGAACGCGTGTTCCCGGAATCACTCGTACGTACCGTCGTACACATGATGGAAAGCGTGGCGCTGCCCGGCGGCGGCGGCGTGAAAGCGGCGATCAAAGGCTATCGCATCGCGATTAAAACCGGTACGGCGAAAAAAGTGGGGCCGGATGGCCGCTACATCAACAAATATATTGCTTACACCGCAGGCGTTGCGCCAGCCAGCCACCCGCGTTTCGCGCTGGTGGTGGTGATCAACGACCCGCAGGCAGGTAAATACTACGGTGGCGCCGTTTCCGCGCCGGTGTTCGGTGCCATCATGGGCGGCGTATTGCGGACTATGAACATCGAACCGGATGCGCTGGCAACGGGCGAAAAAAGTGAATTTGTGATTAATCAAGGCGAGGGAACAGGTGGCAGATCGTAATTTGCGCGACCTTCTCGCTCCATGGGTGCCAAATGCGCCGGAGCGAATTCTGCGAGAGATGACGCTGGACAGCCGCGTGGCGGCGTCCGGCGACCTCTTTGTCGCGGTACAGGGTCATCAGGCGGACGGGCGTCGTTATATCCCGCAGGCGATAGCGCAAGGTGTTGCTGCCATTATTGCTGAAGCGCAGGGCGAGGCCGCAGACGGCGAAGTGCGCGAGATGCACGGCGTGCCGGTTATCTACCTGAGCCAACTGAACGAGCGCCTGTCGGCGCTGGCCGGTCGTTTTTACCATCAGCCTTCGCAGCAGATGCGTCTGGTGGGCGTCACCGGCACTAACGGTAAAACGACCACCACTCAATTGTTGGCGCAGTGGGCCAGGCTGCTTGGCGAGACCAGCGCGGTCATGGGCACCGTCGGCAACGGCCTGCTGGATAAAGTCGTGCCGACCGAAAACACCACCGGTTCTGCGGTCGATGTTCAGCACGTGCTTTCCGGGCTGGTAGGGCAGGGGGCGACTTTCGGCGCGATGGAGGTTTCCTCCCACGGTCTGGTGCAGCACCGCGTGGCGGCGCTGCAGTTTGCCGCTTCCGTATTTACTAACCTGAGCCGCGATCACCTCGACTACCATGGCGACATGGAACATTACGAAGCGGCAAAATGGCTGCTGTATTCCACCCACCATTGCGGCCAGGCCATCGTCAACGCTGACGATGAAGTCGGGCGCCGCTGGCTGGCGAAACTGCCGGACGCGGTTGCGGTGTCGATGGAAGATCATATCAATCCGAACTGCCACGGCCGCTGGCTGAAGGCGACCGCGGTCAACTATCACGACAGCGGCGCGACCATCCAGTTTGACTCGAGCTGGGGTAAGGGCGAAATCGAAAGCCGCCTGATGGGCGCCTTTAACGTCAGCAATCTGCTGCTGGCGCTGGCGACTCTGCTGGCGCTGGAGTATCCGCTGGCGGATCTGCTGCAGACCTCCTCGCGCTTACAGCCGGTTTGCGGGCGCATGGAAGTATTCAGCGCGCCGGGTAAACCGACCGTCGTCGTCGATTACGCCCATACGCCAGATGCGTTGGAAAAAGCGCTGCAGGCCGCGCGTCTGCACTGCAGCGGTAAGCTGTGGTGCGTCTTTGGCTGCGGCGGCGATCGCGACAAAGGCAAACGCCCGCTGATGGGCGCGATTGCTGAAGAGTTTGCCGATATCGTGGTGGTGACCGATGACAACCCGCGCACCGAAGAGCCGCGGGCGATTATCAATGACATTCTGGCCGGCATGCTCGATGCAGGGCACGCGAAGGTGATGGAAGGCCGCGCGGAAGCGGTGACCAACGCCGTCATGCAGGCGAAAGAAAACGACGTCGTGCTGGTGGCGGGCAAAGGCCACGAAGACTATCAGATCGTCGGGAATCGCCGTCTGGATTACTCCGACCGCGTTACCGTCGCGCGCCTGCTGGGAGCGGTAGCATGATTCGCTTTACATTAAGTCAGCTCGCCGATATCACCCGCGGCGAACTGCAGGGTAGCGATATCGCTATCGATGACGTGACGTCCGATACCCGCAAAGTCACGGCAGGCTGCCTGTTTGTGGCGCTGAAGGGCGAGCGTTTCGACGCGCATGATTTTGCTGAGCAGGCGAAAGCGGCGGGCGCAGGCGCGCTGCTGGTTAGCCGTCCGCTGGCCTGTGATTTACCGCAGGTGGTGGTGAAAGATACCCGTCTGGCTTTTGGCGAGTTAGCGGCCTGGGTCCGTCAGCAGGTGCCGACTCGCATCGTCGCGCTGACCGGTTCCTCCGGCAAAACTTCGGTCAAAGAGATGACCGCGGCGATTCTCAGCCAGTGTGGCAATACGCTGTATACCGCCGGTAACCTGAACAACGATATCGGGGTACCGATGACGCTGCTGCGTCTGAATAAAGACCACCAGTATGCGGTCATTGAACTCGGCGCTAACCATCAGGGTGAAATCGCCTGGACCGTCAGCCTGACGCGCCCGGAAGCGGCGCTGGTCAATAATCTCGCCGCCGCGCATCTTGAGGGCTTCGGCTCGCTGGCGGGCGTGGCGAAAGCGAAGGGCGAAATCTTTACCGGCCTGCCGCAAAACGGTATCGCTATTTTGAACGCTGACAACAACGACTGGCTGAACTGGCAGAGCGTGATTGGCGATCGCAAAGTGTGGCGTTTCTCGCCGAATGCGGCGAACAGCGACTTCACGGCGACCAATATTCATATCACCAGCCACGGCACCGAATTTACGCTGCAGACCCCAACCGGCAACGTCGACGTACTGCTGCCGTTGCCGGGGCGCCACAACATTGCTAACGCGCTGGCGGCAACTTCGCTGGCGATGGCGGTAGGCGCCGATCTGGCGGCGGTGAAAACCGGGCTGGCGCAGCTGCAAGCGGTGCCGGGCCGTCTGTTCCCGATCCAACTGGCGGAAAATCAACTGCTGCTCGACGACTCTTACAATGCGAACGTCGGTTCGATGACCGCCGCGGTGCAGGTACTGGCGGAAATGCCGGGCTTCCGGGCGATGGTGGTCGGCGATATGGCGGAGCTCGGCGCGGAAAGCGCGGCGTGCCATCGCGAAGTCGGCGAAGCGGCGAAAGCGGCAGGTCTGGACTGCGTCCTGAGCGTGGGATCGCTGAGCGCGGATATCAGCAGCGCCAGCGGCGTTGGCGAACATTTTAATGATAAAGCCGCCGTGGTGGCTCGCCTGCGCGAGCTGCTGGCAGAGCACAAAATAATGACCATTTTAGTGAAGGGTTCACGTAGTGCCGCCATGGAAGAGGTAGTACGCGCATTACAGGAGATTGCGA
>CABUCP010000191.1 GCA_902490055.1 uncultured Klebsiella sp.
AGGCCGGATAAGCGTAGCGCCATCCGGCATTTACAGATTACTTGGCGATACGTTTGTACTTGATACGCTTCGGCTCCAGGGCATCGGCGCCGAGGGTGCGTTTCTTGTACTCTTCGTATTCGGTAAAGTTACCTTCGAAGAACTCAACCTTACCTTCATCCTGGTAATCCAGAATGTGGGTCGCGATACGGTCAAGGAACCAACGGTCGTGCGAGATAACCATGGCGCAGCCCGGGAATTCCAGCAGGGCGTTTTCCAGCGCGCGCAGGGTTTCGATATCCAGGTCGTTGGTCGGTTCATCGAGCAGCAGTACGTTCCCACCGACCTGCAGCAGTTTCGCCAGATGCAGACGACCACGCTCACCGCCGGACAGTTCACCAACGCGTTTGCCCTGGTCGACGCCTTTAAAGTTAAAGCGGCCAACGTAGGCGCGGCTTGGCATCTCGGTATTGCCGATCTTCATGATATCCAGGCCGCCGGACACTTCTTCCCATACCGTCTTGCTGTTGTCCATCGCGTCGCGGAACTGATCGACGGAGGCCAGCTTAACGGTTTCACCCAGCGTGATGGTGCCGGAATCAGGCTGTTCCTGGCCGGACATCATGCGGAAGAGGGTGGATTTACCCGCGCCGTTCGGGCCGATGATGCCGACGATGGCGCCCTTCGGCACTGAGAAGCTCAGATCGTCGATCAGCAGACGGTCGCCGTAGGATTTACGCAGATTGCTGACTTCCAGAACTTTATCGCCCAGACGCGCTCCTGGCGGAATGAACAGTTCGTTGGTCTCGTTACGTTTCTGGTATTCGACGTTGTTAAGCTCTTCAAAGCGCGCCAGACGGGCTTTGCCCTTAGACTGACGGCCTTTCGCGCCCTGGCGAACCCACTCGAGTTCTTTCTCGATAGATTTGCGGCGCGCGGCTTCCTGAGACGCTTCCTGCGCCAGGCGCTGATCTTTCTGCTCCAGCCAGGAAGAGTAGTTACCTTCCCACGGAATACCTTCGCCGCGGTCAAGTTCGAGGATCCAACCGGCGACGTTATCGAGGAAGTAACGGTCGTGGGTAATCGCCACGACGGTACCTTCGAAGTCATGCAGGAAGCGTTCCAGCCAGGCGACGGATTCGGCATCCAGGTGGTTCGTCGGTTCGTCGAGCAGCAGCATGTCTGGCTTTTCCAGCAGCAGGCGGCACAGCGCGACGCGGCGGCGTTCACCACCGGAAAGATTAGCGATTTTCGCATCCCAGTCCGGCAGGCGCAGAGCGTCAGCCGCGCGTTCCAGCTGCACGTTCAGGTTGTGACCGTCGTGCGCCTGGATAATCTCTTCGAACTTGCCCTGTTGCGCGGCAAGCTTATCGAAGTCCGCATCCGGCTCGGCATATTTGGCATAGACTTCGTCCAGGCCTTTCAGCGCGTTCACCACTTCGGCGACCGCTTCTTCCACGGATTCGCGAACGGTGTGCTCCGGGTTCAGCTGCGGCTCCTGCGGCAGGTAGCCGATTTTGAGACCAGGCTGCGGACGCGCTTCGCCTTCGATCTCGGTATCGATACCGGCCATGATGCGCAGCAGGGTAGACTTACCAGCGCCGTTGAGGCCGAGAACGCCAATTTTTGCGCCAGGGAAGAAGCTGAGGGAGATATTTTTTAAAATATGACGTTTCGGCGGAACCACTTTGCCGACACGATGCATGGTATAAACGAATTGAGCCACGTTGGACTTCGCCTCTTTCTATTCTGATAGATAGTTCAAAGGCGAAGTGTAGCCTTTTTCGCGCTTTAATCCCAGCGAGGCGACAGGATTCACAGAAGCGTAAAAAAATGTTCAGGACATGGCGCATTTAGCGTTGTCTGATTAGCATATCTAAGCAACACCCTGATTTTTTTGAAGCGGCACGACGCCGCAGTGGTGCACCAAACTAGAGGAAGAGCTTGTGGAAAAAGCCAAAACTACGGCATGGCGTCTTCTGGCTGCCGGCGTGAGTCTGCTGACGTTAAGCCAGCTGGCGCATGCGGATTCACTGGATGAACAGCGCAGCCGCTATGCTCAAATTAAACAAGCGTGGGACAGCCGCCAGATGGATGTCGTCAATCAGCTGATGCCTACGCTTAGCAGCTATCCGCTGTACCCCTACCTGCAATACCGGCAAATCACCGACGATCTGATGAACCAGCCGCCGCTGGTGGTCACCAATTTCATTGCCGCGAACCCTACGCTACCGGCGGCGCGGACGTTGAAATCGCGCTTTGTTAATGAGCTGGCGCGGCGCACCGACTGGCGCGGCTTACTGGCGTTCAGCCCGGATAAACCGGCGACAACCGAAGCGCAGTGTAACTACTACTACGCCAAACTCAGCGTTGGCCAGTCACAAGAAGCGTGGAGCGGGGCGAAAGATCTGTGGCTGACCGGCAAAAGCCAGCCAAATGCCTGCGATCCGCTGTTCAGCGCGTGGCGCGATTCAGGCCAGCAAGATCCGCTGGCCTATCTTGAAAGGATCCGCCTGGCGATGAAAGCCGGTAACACCAGCCTGGTCAGAGTTCTCGCCCAGCAGATGCCGTCAAATTATCAAAGCATCTCTTCGGCAGTGGTGGCGCTGGCTAACGATCCCAATAGCGTGATGACCTTCGCCCGTACCACCGGGGCGACCGATTTTACCCGCCAGATGGCGGCGGTGGCTTTTGCCAGCGTTGCGCGTCAGGATGTGGAAAACGCCCGTCTGATGATCCCATCGCTGGTGCAGGCGCAGCAGTTGAATGACGATCAAACCCAGGAACTGCGCGATATCGTCGCCTGGCGTTTGATGGGTACCGATGTAACCGAAGAGCAAGCGGAGTGGCGCGATGATGCCATCATGCGTTCGCAATCAACCTCGCTGGTGGAACGTCGGGTACGTATGGCGCTGGGTAATGGCGATCGCCATGGCCTGAATACCTGGCTGGCGCGTCTGCCGATGGAGGCGAAAGAGAAAGATGAGTGGCGCTACTGGCAGGCGGATCTGCTGCTGGAGCGCGGACGCGATGACGAAGCGAAGGCGATCCTGCGCTCTCTGATGCAGCAGCGCGGCTTCTATCCGATGATCGCCGCGCAGCGTTTGGGAGAAGAGTACACCTTCCGCATCGATAAAGCTTCCGGCACTCTTGACCCGGCGCTGGCCTCTGGCCCTGAGATGGCGCGCGTTCGTGAACTGATGTACTGGAACATGGACAATACCGCGCGTAGCGAATGGGCGAACCTGGTGAGCAGTCGTAGTAAAGCGCAGCAGGCGCAGCTGGCGCGTTATGCATTCGATCAGCACTGGTGGGATCTGAGCGTGCAGGCGACGATCGCCGGTAAACTGTGGGATCAACTGGAAGAGCGTTTCCCGCTGGCCTACAACGATCTTTTCGCGCGCTACATTAGCGGCAAGGATATCCCGCAGAGCTACGCGATGGCGATCGCGCGTCAGGAGAGCGCCTGGAACCCGAAAGTGCGCTCGCCGGTCGGCGCCAGCGGCTTGATGCAGATTATGCCGGGCACTGCGACGCATACCGTCAGCATGTTCAGCATCCCCGGCTACAGCGGCCCGTCGCAGCTGTTGGATCCGGACACCAACATCAACATCGGCACCAGCTATCTGCAGTACGTTTACCAGCAGTTCGGCAATAACCGTATCTATGCTTCCGCGGCCTATAACGCCGGTCCTGGGCGCGTGCGGACCTGGCAACGCAATAGCGCCGGGCGCATCGATGCCGTGGCCTTCGTCGAGAGTATTCCGTTCTCGGAAACTCGCGGTTACGTCAAGAACGTCCTCTCCTACGATGCCTATTACCGCTACTTTATGGGCAAACAGGATAATTTGCTGAGCGACGCCGAATGGCAACAGCGTTACTGATCGTCCGGAAGTATGTTATTCTTTGTACTCGTTGAAGAGTACATTCGACGGGCAGCCTCGGCTGCCCGTCTCAACATGGCGACGTAACATGACCCAACAATCTCCTTATTCAGCGGCGGTGGCCGAACAACGTCATCAGGAGTGGCTACGCTTCGTGGCGCTGCTTCAGCAGGCCTACGCCGAGGATCTTCACCTGCCGTTACTGCAGCTGATGCTGACGCCCGACGAGCGCGAGGCGCTGGGCACCCGGGTGCGCATTATTGAAGAGCTGCTGCGCGGCGAGATGAGCCAGCGCGAGCTGAAAAACGAACTCGGCGCCGGTATCGCTACCATTACCCGTGGCTCAAATAGCCTGAAATCGGCACCGCCCGAGCTGCGCCAGTGGCTGGAACAGACGCTGCTTACCGATAAATAGCGTTATGGAAGGGGCTTAGCGCCAGCACAACCGCCTGATGGTAGACGCTGCTGCGCGTTAGCTTACCGCCGGTAAAGACGCCGATAGCGCCTTCTTTGCGGCCAATCTGATCGATACCGGTATGCTGCGACATCACCGGCCCCAGCGCTTCTCCGGCGCGTACCTGCGCCAGAATCACTTCCGGTAGCGGCAACGTTGCCGAGCGCGCTTCGCCGCGCTGATGCCGGTCTTCAATCACCACCCAGCTAAAGGTGCTGCCTTCATCGATTCCGGCTTCGATTGCCACCCAAAAATCGGCTGCCGGCTGCGCAAGCCGGGCGTTGGCAACGCGATTTCGTGCGCCAGCCCGCGTTTCCTCGCTGCCGAAGGGCTGTTCCGGCACGCCGCTCTCGACGGCGACGGACTCAATGTGGCAGGATCCTTCGCCGAAGATCTCGTTAAAAGCCTGCAGAATTGCCTGAATTTTGGCGGGATTAGTGGTAGCTGAGACAACATGGTGCATAATCAAACAACTCAGAATTAATTAACGTCATCGCAGTATACTCCAAATCATTGTGACGGCAGGCGAAAACGCCTCCCGACAATTGATGAAGGGTTCAGAACGGAAAATAAGCATGTTACAGGTATACCTTGTTCGCCACGGTGAAACGCAGTGGAACGCCGAGCGACGTATTCAAGGCCAGTCCGATAGTCCGCTGACCGCCCACGGTGAGCGCCAGGCATGGCAGGTTGGCGAGCGCGCCAGAACGCTGGGGATCACCCATATTATCGCCAGCGACCTTGGGCGTACCCGCCGCACAGCCGAAATTATTGCCGAAGCCTGCGGCTGCGGCGTGGTGACCGATTCGCGCCTGCGCGAGCTGGATATGGGCGTGCTGGAGAAACGCCATATTGACTCGCTTAGCGAGGAAGAAGAGGGCTGGCGCCGTCAGTTAGTCAACGGCACGCCGGACGGACGCATTCCGCAGGGTGAATCGATGCAGGAACTGAGCGAGCGTATGCGCGCGGCGCTCTCTTCTTGTCTGGAACTGCCGGCCGGTAGTCGACCGCTGCTGGTGAGTCACGGAATGGCGCTGGGCTGTCTGGTGAGTACGATCCTCGGGCTGCCTGCCTATGCGGAGCGTCGCCTGCGTCTGCGCAACTGTTCGATTTCGCGCGTTGATTACCAGCAGAGCCCGTGGCTGGCATCTGGATGGGTCGTGGAGACCGCGGGGGATGTTTCACATCTCGATGCCCCCGCGATGGACGAACTGCAGCGTTAACGACGAATCGGAATCAGGTACTCGCAGCGTAGCTGAATTGGCGTGGCCTGGTTCCGGCTGTCATCTTCCGGATAGAAGCGCTCGATATCGAGCCCTTTACGGCGGGTGAGGTTCAGCATCGGCATACAGGTGCCGTACACCGTCAGAATAAACTCCTGCAGCCCGGTGCCTAATCCTTCGTAG
Source organism: uncultured Klebsiella sp. (assembly GCA_902490055.1). Lineage (GTDB taxonomy): Bacteria > Pseudomonadota > Gammaproteobacteria > Enterobacterales > Enterobacteriaceae > Klebsiella. Next base: position 5,724 of record CABUCP010000191.1, read on the forward strand.
GTGAACATCACGTACTCGCCGCCTTCCAGAACGACCGGATGGGAGTTATGCAGGTGGCCGTTAGCCATCTCTGGCGTTAGCGCGGTGGTGTAGAACACCTCCTGCTCATCGTCTTTCTCAAGACTTGGACGCGGTTCATGCAGGCCGTATAGCGTCGGCGGAATGCTGGGCGCGTTGCCAAGGAATTCGCGCCAGAACTGAACGCGCATCTGGTTACGGAATTCAGAAATCTCTTCCAGCTTACAGGTATAGCTTTGGGTCACGCCGACCAGTTGAGTGGTGCTCAGGGTGACGAATTCATGCTTCGGCAGCGCAAACTCACCGAGGCGCAGCGGCGGACGCATACCAAATGAGCTCCAGTCCGGAGAGCGACGATACAGCGCTGGGGTCAGGTTGAACTGTTTTTTAAAGGCGCGGGTAAACGTCTGTTGGGAATCGAAGCGGTACTGCAGCGCGATGTCGAGGATCGGACGTGCGGTCAGGCGTAGCGCAACGGCCGACTTCGACAGACGACGCGCGCGAATATAGGCACCAATCGCTTGACCCGTGACGTCTTTAAACATACGTTGCAAATGCCACTTGGAATAACCTGCCTTCGCCGCCACATTATCCAACGAGAGTGGCTGATCCAGGTGACCTTCCAGCCAGCTCAGGAGATCGCGAATAATCCCAGCTTGATCCATAAAATGTCCCCATCCTTTAAACTCAGGTACCTATATTAAGGTAGCGGA
>CABUCP010000192.1 GCA_902490055.1 uncultured Klebsiella sp.
TATTTTCAATGTTAATCATGCGGTACTGACGCTGCTGATGGTGCTGTTTATCTGCTTTAACGCGGCGTGGAACGCGAAGAAGCGCAGTAAATATATCGACAAGGCTTTTGTTTCATCGTTTATCGCCATTACCACCGGCGCCGGGCTAACGCTGGCGGTTCTGGTGTTTTCGGGGTCAATCGCCTTTGTGCCGATGCAGGTGATCCCCATTGCCGGAATGGTGGCCGGTAACGCGATGGTGGCGGTGGGGCTGTGTTACAACAATATGGGACAGCGCTTTAGCAGCGAGCAGCAGCAGATTCAGGAGAAGTTAAGCCTTGGCGCGACGCCGAAAATGGCCTCGGCGCGGCTGATCCGCGACAGCATCCGCGCCTCGTTGATTCCTACCGTGGATTCGGCGAAAACGGTGGGGCTGGTTAGTCTGCCGGGGATGATGTCGGGGCTGATTTTTGCCGGGATTGACCCGGTGAAGGCGATTAAGTACCAGATAATGGTCACATTTATGCTGCTGTCGACCGCCAGCTTATCGACAATTATCGCCGGTTATCTCACCTACCGGAAGTTCTTCAATGCCCGCCATCAGTTGGTGGTGACGCAGTTGAAAAAGCGCCCGTAAGCGTTCCCGGATGGCGGCGCTTCGCGCCTTACCCGGGCTACACGTCGCTCATGGCGCAAACAGTAGCCCGGATAAGCCTGGCGCTATCCGGGTAAGGGCACTTGATTAGTACAGCAGTGAATACAGCTGGCGGCGGTATTTAGCGGCCAGCGCGTCACCGGTGCCGAGCGCCGCGAGGATCTCCTGCAGCATCTTGCGCACCTGGCCATCGCCGGCGCCTAAATCTTTTTGCAGATGGATGAACAGCAGCGCCAGCGCTTCTTCGTTGCGCCCGACCTGATGCAGCTGCAATGCCAGCTGCGCCGCCAGCGCCGCATCGTCCGGATTTTGCTCAACCTGCTGCTGCAGTTGCTGGATTTCCGGGGTATCCGCGGCCTGCTTAAGCAGCTCAATCTGCGCGACCAGTCCCTGATAACGGGTGTCCTGATCCTGTAGCGGCACGGTTTTCAGTATCCCTTCGGCTTCGTCAGAGCGCTGCAGCGCGATCAGCGTTTCCGCCAGCAGCAGGCCAATTTGGCTATCCTGATTCGACAGTTGCCATGCCTCTTTCAGCAGCGGCAGCGCATCGGCATACTTTTCTTCCTGCATCAGCGCCAGCGCTTCTTGCGCTTTCAGCTCTTCTTCGCGCGGCAGGACTTTATCCAGCAGGGCGCGGATCGCTTCTTCCGGCTGCGGGCCTTCAAAGCCATCGACCGGCTGGCCGTTCTGGAACAAATATACCGTCGGGATGGCGCGCAGGCCAAACTGCGAGGCCAGCATTTGCTCCGCGTCGCAATCTACCTTCGCCAGCGTAAACTGACCGTGGTACTGCGCGGCCAGACGATCGAGCACCGGCGTCAGCTGTTCGCAGTGCTGGCTGCGGGCGGACCAGAAATAAAACAGCACCGGCGCGGTCATGGATTGCTGCAGCGTCTGCTGTAGGTTAGCTTCGGTAATATTGACAATATTCTGTTCGGACATGGGCGTATCTCGTTAGTCGATTTCTGTTTTAGATGGGGGCGACATGCGGCGCTTCAACTCAGCCCTGGATAATTTTGTCCATTGCGCGGGCCGGCAGCAGGCGTTTCAACCATGCCACCGCATGGGTAACCAGGGTCACCGGATAGCGCAATTTCGGCTTGTCGCTGACGAAGGCGTGGCGCACTTTTTCCACCACCGCTTCCGGGCCGAGCGTAAAGCGGGCGGCAATGCCGGGGTTCTCTACCGTCTTGTCGCCGGTCTGGTTTACGTTAGTGGTAAAGCGGGTGCGAATCGGCCCAGGCTCAATCAGGCTGACTTTAATGCCGCTGTGGCGCAGCTCCATGCGCAGGGCATCGGACCACGCCTCCAGCGCGTATTTACTGGCGGCATAGGCGCCGCGGCCGGGGCTGGAAATCAGGCCCATCACCGAAGAGGTCATCACGATGCGCCCTTCGCCGTGCGGCTGCATGGCGGGTAGCAGCAGCATGGTGAGCTGATGAGCGCCAAAAAAGTTAGCGGAAAACTGCTGTTCCATCTGCCGGCGGCTGATGGTGGTTAGCGGGCCGTAGACGCCGTAGCCGGCATTATTGAACAGGCCATACAGGCGGTTATCGGTTAGGGCGATGACTTCGGCGGCGGCGGTTTCGACGCTTTGTGGGTCATCAAGATCCAGCAAAACACCGGTCAGACCCAGTTCCTGCATACGCGCGACGTCTTGCGTCTTGCGACAGGCGGCCAGCACCCGAAAGCCCTCGCGCTTTAAATCGAGCGCGCTTTCGAGGCCAATTCCGCTGGAACATCCTGTAACTAAAACCGATTTTTGCATAACTTTACCTGTGAATGGCTCCCGGCGTTCAGGAGTCATGATTAACTAAGGGAGCCAACCGGGTTGCCATCCAGTCGGCAATAAACGGTTGGGCATCCGGATTTGGGTGAATGCCGTCGTCCTGCATCCACTGCGGCTTCAGATAAACCTCTTCCATAAAAAAGGGCAGCAGAGGAATATCAAACTCTTTGGCCAGTTGCGGATAAATCGCGCTGAAGGCTTCATTATAACGGCGTCCGTAGTTGGCGGGCAGGCGTATTTGCATCAGCAACGGCTGGGCGTTCGCCGCTTTGATATCCTGAATAACGGTGCGCAGCGTCTGTTCCGTCTGCTGCGGCGGGAAACCGCGCAGCCCGTCGTTGCCGCCGAGCTCCACCAGTACCCAGCGCGGCTGATGCTGCTTGAGCAGCGCCGGCAGGCGCGCCAGCCCCTGCTGCGAGGTATCGCCGCTAATACTGGCGTTGACCACCGGCGTTTGCGCCTGCCACTTCTCATTAAGCAGGGCAGGCCAGGCGGCATTGGCCGCCATCCGATAGCCGGCGCTCAGGCTATCGCCCAGCACTAACAGCGTATCCGCCGCCATCGCGCGGCAGGTAAACAGGATCATAAACAGGAAAGGCAAATGCCAGCGGAAAACATACTTGAAGTTCATCATCTTAAGAAATCCGTCGGTCAGGGAGATCATCAACTGTCCATCCTTACCGGAGTTGAGCTGGTTGTCAAACCGGCGCAAACCATCGCCCTGATTGGCGAGTCTGGTTCCGGGAAATCGACGCTGTTGGCGATACTGGCCGGGCTGGACGACGGCAGCAGCGGCGAAGTCTCTCTGCTCGGCCAGCCGCTGCACCAGATGGATGAAGAGGCGCGGGCCAGGCTGCGCGCAAAGCACGTGGGATTTGTCTTTCAATCATTTATGTTGATCCCGACGCTTAATGCCCTGGAGAACGTTGAGCTCCCGGCGCTGCTGCGCGGCGCCAGCGATAGCCAAAGCCGCGGCGATGCGCGCGCGCTGCTCGAGCAGCTCGGGCTCGGCAAACGTCTGCATCACCTGCCGGCGCAGCTTTCCGGCGGCGAGCAGCAGCGGGTGGCGCTGGCTCGCGCCTTCAACGGCCGCCCGGCGCTGCTGTTTGCCGATGAGCCAACCGGCAACCTCGACAGGCAAACCGGCGATAAAATTGCCGACCTGCTGTTCTCGCTCAATCGCGAGCACGGCACCACGCTGATTCTGGTTACCCACGATCCGCTACTGGCGGCGCGCTGCGATCGTCGTTTACGTTTGGTAGATGGCCAGTTGCGGGAGGAAGCATGATAGCCCGCTGGTTCTGGCGTGAATGGCGCTCGCCTTCGCTGCTGATCGTCTGGCTGGCGCTAAGTTTGGCGGTGGCCTGCGTGCTGGCGCTGGGCTCAATTAGCGACCGTATGGAAAAGGGGCTGAGCCAGCAAAGCCGCGAATTTATGGCCGGCGACCGTACCCTGCGCAGTTCGCGTGAGGTGCCCGCCGAGTGGATCGCGCAAGCGCGAAAATCAGGGCTGATCGTTGGCGAGCAGTTGAACTTCGCCACCATGACCTTCGCTGGCGATACCCCGCAGCTGGCGGACGTGAAGGCGGTTGATGATAACTATCCGCTGTACGGTACGCTGGAGACCGCGCCGGCGGGGTTAAAACCGCAACGCGGCAGCGTGCTGCTGGCCCCGCGGTTAATGGCGCTGCTGAATCTGAAAACCGGCGATAGCATTGATGTCGGCGACGTCACGCTGCGCATCGCCGGTGAGGTCGTTCAGGAGCCTGACGCTGGTTTTAACCCCTTCCAGATGGCGCCGCGGCTGATGATGAATATCGCCGACGTGGCGAAAACCGGGGCGGTACAGCCCGGTAGCCGCGTCTCGTGGCGCTATAAGTTCGCCGGTAACGCGCAGCAGTTGGCGGCCTACGAGCAGTGGCTGCTGCCCAAGCTCGGCGCGGAACATCGCTGGATTGGTCTTGAGCAGGACGATAGCGCGCTGGGAAAATCGCTGGAGCGTTCGCAGCAATTCTTACTGCTTTCGGCGTTGCTGACTTTACTGCTGGCGGTCGCCGCGGTGGCGGTGGCGATGGGCCACTACTGCCGTAGCCGTTATGATTTGGTGGCTATTCTTAAGACGCTAGGGGCCGGGCGGGCGCAGTTGCGTAAATTGATTGTCGGCCAGTGGCTATTGCTGTTGGCGCTGGCCGTCGTGGCCGGCGGCGCGCTGGGACTATTGCTGGAAAACGTCCTGCTATTGATGCTCAAACCGGTGCTTCCCGCCGCGCTGCCGCCCGCCAGCGGCTGGCCGTGGCTATGGGCCATCGGCGCGATGGTAGTGATTTCGCTGCTGGTTGGCTGGCGGCCGTATCGGCTGCTGCTGGCAACCCTGCCGTTGCGGGTGCTACGCCAGGATGTGGTCGCTAACGTCTGGCCGCTCAAACACTATATTCCGGTGGTTTGCGCGGTAGTTGTTGGCGGGCTTGCCTGGCTGATGGGCGGAAGCCCATTGCTGTGGTCGGTGCTGGCCGGGGCGGTGGTGCTGGCGCTGCTGTGCGGGCTGGTGGGCTGGGGGCTACTGTGGCTACTCAAACGCTTAACGCTGAAGGCGTTGCCGCTGCGTCTGGCGGTGAACCGCCTGCTGCGCCAGCCGTGGTCAACCCTCAGCCAGCTGGCGGCGTTTTCGCTGTCGTTCATGCTGTTGGCGTTATTGCTGGTCCTGCGCGGCGATCTGCTTGACCGCTGGCAGCGGCAGTTGCCGCCGGAAAGCCCGAACTACTTCCTGATTAATATCGCTCCCGAACAGGTGGTGCCGGTGAAGACGTTCCTTGCCGAACACCAGACCCGCGCGGCGGAGTTTTACCCCATCGTGCGCGCGCGTCTGACGCAAATTAACGGTCAAACAACCGAGGGCAATAAAGACGAAGCGCTGAACCGCGAGCTTAATCTCACCTGGAGCGAGCAGCGCCCCGATCATAACCCGCTGGTGGAGGGTAGCTGGCCGCCGCAAGCCGGCGAGGTGTCGATTGAAGAGGGGCTGGCGCAGCGGCTGGGTATCAGGCTCGGCGATAGCGTGACGTTCACCGGTGACACCCAGCAGTTTAGCGCGAAGGTGACCAGCGTACGTAAAGTTGACTGGGAGAGCCTGCGGCCAAACTTCTTCTTTATCTTCCCCAACGGCGCGCTGGACGGGCAGCCGCAAAGCTGGCTGACCAGCTTCCGCTGGGATAACGGCAACGCTATGCTGACCCAGCTTAACCGCGAGTTCCCGACAGTCAGTTTGCTGGATATCGGCGCCATTCTGCGCCAGGTTGGCCAGGTGTTGACACAGGTGAGCCGCGCGCTGGAGGTGATGGTCGTGCTGGTCACCGCCTGCGGCGTGCTATTGCTGCTGGCCCAGGTGCAGGTTGGAATGCGCCAGCGGCATCAGGAGCTGGTAGTCTGGCGTACGCTGGGGGCCGGTAAAAGCTTGCTGCGTACCACGCTGTGGGCGGAGTTCGCCCTGCTTGGCGTGGTGTCGGGGCTGGTGGCGGCCATTGGCGCCGAGGTGGCGCTGGCGATGCTGCAAACGAAAGTGTTTGATTTTCCATGGGCGCCGGACTGGCGTTTGTGGTTAATGCTGCCGCTTTGCGGGGCGATGTTATTATCGCTGTGCGGCGGATGGTTGGGATTACGCTTATTAAAAGGTAAAGCGTTATTCCGCCAATTTAACCAGTAAATTTATTTCATTTGTATGAAGCGCCGCGCAATTTCGCGGCGCTTTTATTTTAACGGCACAAAATGATAATTACCTGATTTTTAAGCGCACAAAACATTAAAAACCCGACAACACATCGTGCTAATTCGCAGTTAATATTCAACTGGCAAATATAAGGTTGCTTATTACTCAAGGAAAAAGCATGGCACATAAAATAAAAGCGCTGGCGATCTCGATCGGCGCAGCATTAGCGTTAACCTCTTTTGCATCCCAGGCTGAGATTACGCTGCTGAAACAAGATCCGCAGGCGGGCGATCCGTTAAGTCGTCTTAACTTTAC
>CABUCP010000193.1 GCA_902490055.1 uncultured Klebsiella sp.
CGTCGCGGTATTTACCGCGCGGTTTATCCATTCAAGTTAACTGTCCGTATTGATGCGGAGAGCGGTCTACGTGCATGCGTAGCGCCTAAGGGAGAATTATATGAGCCAGAAATTGAAAATCGTTACAATCGGCGGCGGCAGCAGCTATACCCCGGAATTACTGGAAGGTTTCCTCAAACGCTATCATGAACTACCGGTGACGGAATTATGGCTAGTGGACGTGGAAGAAGGGCAGGAGAAGCTCGATATTATCCACGCGCTCTGCCAACGAATGGTGGAAAAAGCCGGCGTGCCGATGAAAGTCTATAAAACGCTGGATCGCCGCGCGGCGCTGGAAGGCGCAGACTTCGTAACCACTCAACTGCGCGTAGGTCAGCTGAAAGCGCGTGAAAAAGATGAACGTATTCCGCTAAGCCACGGCTATCTTGGCCAGGAAACCAACGGCGCTGGCGGCCTGTTTAAAGGGCTGCGTACTATCCCGGTGATTTTCGATATCGTTAAGGATGTGCAGGAAATCTGCCCGGAGGCGTGGATCATCAACTTCACCAACCCGGCAGGTATGGTGACCGAAGCGGTGTATCGTCACACCAACTTTAAACGCTTTATCGGCGTGTGCAACATTCCGATTGGCATGAAGATGTTCATCACCGACGTGCTGCAGCTGAGCCCGAGCGATGAGCTGAATATCGATCTGTTTGGCCTCAACCACCTGGTTTTCGTTCGCGACGTGCTGGTCAATGGCGTTTCGCGCTTCGATGAGCTGCTGGACGGCGTTGCGTCAGGCCGCCTGACGGCGAACTCGGTGAAAAATATCTTCGACTTGCCGTTTAGCGAAGGGCTGATTCGCTCGCTGCGCCTGATCCCTTGCTCGTACCTGCTCTATTACTTCAAGCCGAAAGAGATGCTGGCGATTGAGATGGGTGAGTACTACAAAGGCGGCGCCCGCGCTCAGGTGGTCCAGAAGGTGGAGAAGCAGCTCTTCGAACTGTACAAAAATCCGGACCTGAATATTAAGCCGAAGGAGCTCGAACAGCGCGGCGGCGCTTACTACTCTGATGCCGCTTGCGAAGTGATCAACGCCATTTACAATGATAAGCAGGCCGAGCACTATGTGAACATCCCGCATCAGGGTCACGTTGATAATATTCCGGCCGACTGGGCGGTAGAAATGACCTGCACGCTGGGTCGCGATGGCGCGAAGCCGACCCCGCGGATCACCCATTTTGATGAGAAAGTGCTGGGGCTGATTTATACCATCAAGGGTTTTGAAGTGGCGGCCAGCCAGGCGGCCATCAGCGGCGAGCTCAATGACGTGCTGCTGGCGCTGAATTTAAGCCCGCTGATTCATTCAGATCGCGATGCCGAACAGCTGGCACGGGAAATGATCCTTGCCCATGAGAAGTGGCTGCCAAACTTTGCAGCAACCATCGAAAAACTGAAACAGTAACGGGGGCGGCTGATGGAACGCGTATTGATCGTTAATGCCGATGATTTTGGCCTGAGCAAGGGGCAGAACTACGGCATTATCGAAGCCTGCAAGAACGGACTGGTGACGTCGACCACGGCATTGGTTAACGGCGCGGCTATCGGCCACGCCGCCCAACTGAGCCGCAGCCTGCCTGAACTGGCGGTTGGTATGCACTTTGCGCTGACGCTGGGGGAGCCGCTATCGGCGATGCCGGGGTTAACGCGCGAAGGGCGGTTGGGCAAATGGATTTGGCAGATGGCGGAAGAGGATAGCCTGCCGTTGGATGAGATAGCCCACGAACTGGAATGTCAGTATCGTCGTTTTATCGAGCTCTTTGGCTGCGAACCCACGCATATCGACAGTCACCACCACGTACATATGATTGCGCAAATTTATCCTATCGTCGCCGCTTTTGCTTGCGACAAGGGAGTCGCTTTGCGCATCGACCGTCAGGTGGCGGAACTGAGCGGCCTTGAACAAGATGCGGCGCGAAGTAGCGCTGGCTTTAGCAGCGAGTTTTACGGCGAAGCGGTTTCCGAGGCGTTGTTCCTGCAAACGCTGGATGCGTCAATCGAACGGCAGGAAAACTCGCTGGAAGTGATGTGTCATCCGGCGTTTGTCGATAACACCATTATGGGCAGCGCCTACTGCTATCCGCGCCTGACGGAACTGGAGGTATTGACCTCCGGGGCATTGAAATACGCGGTGGCGGAACGCGGCTACCGGCTCGGTAGCTATCGCGACGTGTAATAAGAGCGAAGCCCGGCAGCGCTGAACCGCCGGGCTTTTTTTCATGCGGGGATGACCGCAACTTTGCGGCTTCTTGACCAGACGCGATGCGCCGCCAGCAGCGCCAGTAGCTTATCGACGCTAAGCGTGTCCACGGCGTCGCACGCGATAACGCCTTCTTCCCCATCAGATGGCGCTTGTAGCAGTGACGTAAACTGCCGCGCGTCGCCGGCGAGCACTATCGGCTTCAGATGCTTATAGGCTTCCAGTAAGTAGTAACGCGCATCGCCGTTATCACGGATGCTGTTTATATCCCCACCGGGAACGATAACGGCATCAACGGTTAGCGATGGTGAACCGGCGAAGGTTCCGGCGATTGGTAACCGTGAGCCATCATCCGCACTCGCTTCACCCATACGTGAATAGAGCAGTTTGCTGTGAACGCCTCTGGCCTGTAGCGCTTGTAGCAGGTTGAGCACGTCCTGCGCGCAGGTGTTGTCGTTGAGGAGTACCGCCACGACGCGTCCCTTCACATCACACTCGCCGTCAGCATACAGGCTTAGGCTCGGATCTTTCTCGACGCCGTTTACCGGGCTGGGTGGGGTAATATTGCGCTGTTCCTCAGTCAGTTCAATACCGAGATTTTGGGCTACCGCTTCAGCTAGCGCAGTATCAATGCGCGCAAGATGATCGACGACCCGTTCGCGGATCCACACTCTGACGACTTTACTGAGCTCAAAGCTGAAGCCGCCGATGATGTGTTGTTGCTCAATTGGCGTCTGGCTGAGCCAGAACAAGCGAGGATGGGCGTAATACTCGCCGAACGATGGACTACGGTTCCGGATCTTCTCGCCATCAACCCGTTCCGCCAGCGATTCAAAGCCACCTCGTTTTGGCCCCGGCGGCGTTTCGCGCGGCCAGTTGTCATTAATAGAATTTGGTTCGTAATTCGCAGGATTTGTATCTATATCCATTCGGTGCATGCCGTCGCGCTGGAAGTTGTGATACGGGCAGGTAGGGCGGTTGATCGGGATTTCATGAAAATTCGGCCCACCCAGGCGGCTAATTTGCGTGTCGGTGTAGGAGAACAGTCGCCCTTGTAGTAGCGGGTCGTTACTAAAATCGATTCCCGGAACAATATGGCCGGGATGGAATGCCGCCTGCTCGTTCTCGGCAAAGAAGTTATCCGGGTTGCGGTTAAGCACCATTTTACCGACCCGCTGAACCGGAACCAGCGCTTCGGGAATTAACTTAGTCGGATCCAGCAGGTCAAAGTCGAAAGCGAACTCGTTTTCCTGCGGAATTAACTGCAGGCCGAGTTCAAATTCCGGATAGTCGCCGGCTTCGATGGCTTCCCACAGATCGCGGCGATGAAAATCCGGGTCGCGGCCGGTCAATTTCTGCGCTTCATCCCACACTAACGATGCTTTACCGGCGAGAGGTTTCCAGTGGAAGCGAACAAACGTGGCTTTGCCGTCAGCATTTATCAGGCGGAAGGTATGAATGCCGAACCCTTCCATCGTGCGATAGCTGCGCGGTAAACCACGATCGGACATGGCCCACATCACGTTATGCAGCGTTTCCGGCTGCAGCGAAACATAGTCCCAGAAAGTATCATGGGCGCTTTGCCCCTGTGGAACAGCCCAGTGCGGCTCCGGTTTTACCGCGTGGACAAAATCGGGAAACTTCATCGCATCCTGAATAAAGAAGACCGGCGTGTTATTGCCTACCAGGTCGAAAATGCCCTCTTCAGTATAGAATTTGGTGGCAAAGCCGCGAATATCGCGAACGGTATCAGCTGAACCCGCGCCGCCCTGAACGGTTGAAAAACGCACAAAGACAGGGGTGATTTTTTCCGCCGCGGAGAGAAAATCGGCTTTAGTTATCTCTTTGAGGTTTTTGTAAGGTTGAAAGTAGCCGTGAGCGGCGGAACCGCGAGCGTGTACGATCCGCTCCGGAATGCGCTCGTGGTCAAAATGGGTAATTTTCTCGCGCAGGATAAAATCTTCCAGCAAGGTTGGCCCGCGATTGCCCGCGCGCAAGGAGTTCTGATCGTCAGCGATGCGTACGCCTTGGTTAGTGGTGAGCGGGAAGTTTTCGCCGCCTTTACGCTGTGGCTCAAGAGTATCTAATTTTATGCTGTGGGTATCCGGGGCTTTCAGGCTGCCCGGCGCGGTTGGTTCTTCTCCGGGCGCGGTTGGCTGAGGAGTTGGGCGCCACTCCCTGTCTTCTGGCGCTAACGAATCGAGGCCCGGTTTTGCTTCATCGCTATCCTGCACCGGAGCCCGTCGGCTATGTGGGTCGTGGTGTTTTTCTGACATCTGCTCGTCTCCTGCTTTCATTGCTAAAAGTGGTCGTTGCTAAACCAAAACCCTTCTAACTATAGAACATTGTGCTGGGTATGCCGGACAGAGAAGAATAGAGTTATCCTAAAATGCGCACCAGCCCGTAGGGGGCGACGACAGGGGGCACAATCGGCTATGATAGGGGTTTATGTTCCCGCTTTGCTTAGTGAATCCATCTGTTATGAAATCATTGCGCCAACAAAATCGCCCTGTCATTAGCTACGTGCCGCGCGTCGAGCCTGCGCCGCCGGAGCATGCCGTGAAAATGGACCATTTTCGTGATGTCTGGATCTTACGTGGGAAGTATGTCGCCTTCGTGCTGATGGGTGAGCATTTCCGCCGTTCACCGGCGTTTACCGTTCCTGAATCGGCGCAGCGCTGGGCCAATCAGGTACGCCAGGATGGCGAAATAGAAGCCTGAGTTAAAACAGAAATAAAAAAACCGCTGAAATATCAGCGGTTTTTTTGTGCCCGGTAGCGTTAACGGTGCGCCAGCTCGGCGTCCTCTTCGCTATCGAGAATGGTTTTGTCGGTCTGGCGCAGCCATTGGCTGGTCAGGGTACCGGCGGTCATTGAGCCATTAACGTTTAACGCGGTGCGGCCCATATCGATCAGCGGCTCGACGGAAATCAGTAGAGCGACCAGCGTCACCGGCAGGCCCATCGCCGGCAGTACGATCAGGGCGGCGAAGGTTGCGCCGCCGCCTACGCCGGCAACGCCTGCCGAGCTGACGGTAACAATACCGACCAGGGTGGCAATCCACATCGGATCCAGCGGGTTGATGCCAACGGTTGGCGCGACCATCACGGCCAGCATCGCCGGATAGATACCGGCACAACCGTTCTGGCCAATCGTCGCGCCGAAAGAGGCGGAGAAGCTGGCGATTGATTCCGGCACGCCCAGACGGCGAGTCTGCGCTTCCACGTTCAACGGGATAGACGCGGCGCTGGAACGGCTGGTAAAGGCGAAGGTAATCACCGGCCACACTTTACGGAAGTACTTCAGCGGGCTTACGCCGTTGACCGCCAACAGCAGGCCGTGCACCACAAACATGATGCCCAGCGCAATATAGGATGCCACCACAAAACCGCCGAGCTTGATGATGTCTTGCAGGTTAGAACCGGCAACCACTTTGGTCATCAGCGCCAGCACGCCGTATGGCGTCAATTGCATGACCAGACGCACCAGTTTCATTACCCAGCCCTGCAGAGTATCGATGGCGGTCAGGACGCGTTGGCCTTTTTCGACGTCGTCTTTCAGCAGTTTCAGCGCAGCAACGCCGAGGAATGCCGAGAAAATAACGATGCTGATGATTGACGTCGGATTCGCGCCGGTCAGGTCAGCAAACGGGTTTTTCGGCACGAAGGAGAGGATCAACTGCGGAACGCTGAGATCGGATACCTTGCCGACGTAGTTGCTCTGGATCGCATTGAGGCGCGCCGTTTCCGCGCTGCCCTGCACCAGGCCTTCAGCAGTCAGGCCAAACATGTTGGTCACCAGTACGCCGACCAGCGCGGCGATAAGGGTGGTGAACAGCAGGGTGCCGATGCTCAGGAAGCTGATCTTACCCAGCTGCGAGGCATTGTGCAGGCGTGCGACCGCACTCAGAATCGAGGCGAAAACCAGCGGCATGACGATCATCTGCAGCAGTTGGACATAGCCGTTGCCGACGATATTGAACCACTGAATAGAATCCTTCAGCACCTGGCTCTCGGATCCATAAATCAGCTGCAGTCCGAGCCCAAAGATGACGCCGGCGACGAGGCCGACCAGTACTTTTTTAGCGAGGCTCCACTGTTTGTGGCGGGTTTGGGCCAGCGCCAACAGCAAAACCGCGAACACGACTACGTTCGCTATTAATGGAAAATTCATCCCCGTTCTC
>CABUCP010000194.1 GCA_902490055.1 uncultured Klebsiella sp.
CTGTGGTTTCTCCTTTTCGCACATTAAATATCTATGACTCATTCCAGCCCAAGCGTTTTACGGAAAAAATGGCCCTTACTGGCGCTCGTCCTCGCCGCCATCGTGGCGTTGATCGTGGTTATCTGGCAATTACAGACCTCGCCGGAAACCAATGACGCCTACGTTTACGCCGACACCATCGACGTGGTGCCGGAAGTGAGCGGGCGGATCGTTGAGATGCCGATCCGCGATAACCAGCGCGTGCAAAAAGGCGACCTGCTGTTCCGCATCGATCCTCGCCCCTACCAGGCGATGCTGGACGATGCCAAATCGCGGCTGGCGGCGCTGGATGCGCAGATTATGCTGACCCAGCGCACCATCAAGGCCCAGCAGTATAACGCCCAGTCGGTCAGCGCCGCGGTAGAGCGCGCGAAGGCGTTGGTGAAACAAACCACGTCAACGCGTATTCGCCTGGAACCGCTGGTGCCGCAGGGCTTCGCCGCGCAGGAAGATCTCGACCAGGCGCGAACCGCCGAAAAAGCCGCTCGCGCCGAACTGGAAGCCACGCTGCTGCAGGCCAAACAAGCTGATGCCGCGGTGACCGGCGTCGATGCGATGGTCGCGCAGCGTACCGGGATCGTCGCGCAAATCGCGCTGGCGGAACTGCATCTGGAATTTACCGAAGTCCGCGCGCCGTTTAACGGCGTGGTGATTGCCCTGAAAACCACCGTTGGCCAATATGCCTCCGCGCTGAAGCCGGTCTTCACCCTGCTGGATAACGACCACTGGTACGTGATCGCCAACTTCCGCGAGACCGATCTGCAAAACGTCCGCCCCGGTGTAGCGGCAACCGTCACAGTGATGACCAACCACAGCCGCGCCTTTGACGGCGTCGTCGATTCCGTCGGCTCCGGCGTATTGCCGGAGGGAGGCAGCGTGATTGAAGGAATGCCGGTGATTCAGAAGAGCATTAACTGGGTACATGTGTCGCAGCGCTTCCCGGTCAAAATTGCGGTAAAAGATCCCGACCCGGAACTGTTCCGCATGGGCGCCTCCGCCAGCGCCGTGTTGCAGCCGAAATAAGGGTCCGGCATGCATAACTTCTGGCAGTTTCTGCAACGGGAGCTCGGCGACGCGCCGGGACGGGCCAACTACACCCTGCGCCTGACGCTGAGCTGCGCGCTGCTCATCACTCTGTTTATGACCCTTCAGATTCCGTTCCTCGCCGTCGCGCTGATTGTGGTGTTTTACGTTAGCCAGCCTAATATCCTGATGATTAAGCTGGGCAGCGTACTGTTCTTTATTACCATCAGCGTGGCGCTGGGGCTGGTGCTGCTGATCATTAAATGGACCTATGATTTCCCGCTGATTCGCCTGGTTGCCTCGGTATGTCTGTTCTTCGGCGCCATTTATCTCATGCGCGTGCTGGGCAAGCTGGGGCTGGCGTTTTTCGTGGTCGCGCTAGCGGTAATTTACGCCCAGACGTTTCCGTCGATGACCAGCCAGAGCGAAATCCTGGTGCGCCTGCTGCTGTGGCTGTGGGTGGCGATCAATACCGCAACGCTGGTGACGCTGCTGGTTAATGCCTGCTTCCGCCAGGCCTTCCCCGGCTATCAATTCCGCGCTCAGCTAGTGGTGATGCAGCGACAGGTGGCCGACGTGCTGACGCACGATGCCCCTCCGCCGAGCTTCAAAGATATCGCCGCGCGCTTTCAGCAACTGCAGGGGTTACTTAAGCAAGCCCGCTTTGCGGCGCCGGAAATCGCCGCCGAACCGTCGCGCTGGCAGGCGCTGATGGCCGCCACCCTACGCTGCTATCACCTTGCGGCGCTACTACAGCCGGGTGAAGATCACCGCGGGGCGCGCCAATCGATTGCCGCCGCGTTGCTGGCGCTAACGGCGCATATGAATGACGGGACATCGTTTTCTTTCACGCCGCCGGATATTGATCATCACGGCGCCAATCGCCTGATTTTACAAGAGATGGCGGACGTGCTGGCAGCGCTGGCGCGCGGTGACGCCATCGACCTGCCGGGCGGCGAAGCAGAAAAATCGCCGCTGCTGCTGCCGGATGCCTGGAGCAACCCGGCATATCTGCATTTCGCCCTGAAAACCCTGCTGGCAACGCTGCTGTGCTACGTGTTCTATACCGCCGCCGACTGGCAGGGGATCCACACCATCATGCTCAGTTGCGTGATTGTCGCCCAGCCGGGGCTGGGGGCGACGATGCAAAAAACCTGGCTGCGTATCGGCGGCGCCCTGCTCGCCACCCTGCTGGCGCTGCTGCTGATCGTCTTCGTCCAGCCGTGGACCGAGTCTATTGTCGGCCTGCTGGCGATGGTCCTGCCGGTGATGGCGCTGTCAGCGTGGATCGCCGCGGGCTCTGAGCGTATTGCCTACGCCGGGATCCAAATCGGCTTTACCTTCTCGCTGGCCTTCCTCAGCTGGTTTGGCCCGTTGACTAATCTGACCGAACTGCGCGATCGGGTTATCGGTATTCTGCTCGGCGTACTGGTTTCGTCCATCGTACACCTTTATCTGTGGCCGGATAGCGAGGCTCCGCAGCTGAAATCGCGGCTGGCGCAACTCTATCGCCAGATAGCCGATTTCCTGCGTGCGAAAGATGATAAGCCGCAGATGGTACCGCTGTTTCAGGCGCTGACCACCAGTGAAACGCTAATACATCGGGTCGCCGCTGAGCCGCTGGGCACCTTTGCGCATCCGTGGCCGCAGGCGAAATTCTGGCCGAGCAAAGCGATCTGGCGGCAGGCGCAGGAGATCGTGCGGCTGAGCGAGGGCTACCGGCTCTATGCCGCGCCGGGCGATCCCTTTTTGAGCCGCTGCGCCGAACAGTTACAGGCATATGCCGATGATATTGAACGCCAGCAACCGACTATACCTGCTGCGCCGCTTGCCGCTGACCCAGCCAATCCGTTCGGCAAACCGCTGGCGGCCTCACTGACCACCCTACCGAGCTGGTCAGACGAACCTTCAGAAATTCCGCGACAGGCAGAACCGTCATGATAAAAATGGACGCCGCAGCACGTTTTCTGCGCTATTCACCGTTGGCTCTGGCGATGAGCCTGCTAGCGGGATGTGCGCTGATTCAGGACGATCCTGGAGCAGTGCCAATTGTTAATCCCCAGCAGGCGCAGCTGGCGAAAGTCATTCACCTGGCAAATAGTGGTTGGCCGGCGGCCCGCTGGTGGGAGGGATATCACGATCCTCAGCTCAACATGCTGGTGAATCGCGCGCTGCAAAACTCGCCGACGATGCAGGCCGCGCGCCTGCGCATCGCGCAATCGCAATCCACCGTCGAGCTGGCGCAATCGGTAATGGGCGTGCAGGCCACCGCCGTGGCGGCGCAAAACCGCATGCGCATTAGCGATAAATCCTTCAGTTGGCCCTACTCCTATTCTCTGCCGGTGGATAAAAACGGCCCGTGGTACACGCTTAACACCGTGGGGGTCGGCGCGACGCTGAATATCGATTTGTGGGGCGCTGACCGCGCCCGCGTCGCCGCGGCGATTGGCGAGAAGAATGCCCGGCAGGCAGAAACGGCGGGGATCGAGCTGGACCTCGCCAGCAGCGTAGCGCAGCTGTACTTCGCCATGCAGGCCACCTTCCAGAAAATCGTTTTGCTGCAGCAGCTTGAAGAGATCGCCCAACTGTCGTTACAGGCGCATGAACACCGCACCCAGCGCGGCGTGGAGGATAGCGTCGATATCGCCAATGCCCAGGCGGAGCTACTGAGTGCCCAGCAGCAGGTGATTACCGCTCGCGGTACGCTGACCCAGTACCGCGAAACGCTGCGGGCGCTGATCGGCGCCGATGCGCAAAATATGCCGGAGATCCACCCGGTAGCGTTACCAGCGCTACAGGAGACGCTGCCGGATTCGCTCTCCTTTGAGCTGCTGGCGCGCCGCCCCGATTTACAGGCCCTGCGCGGCTATGTTACCGCCTCGATGAGCCAGGTGGATGCGGCGAAAGCGGCCTTCTACCCGCATTTTGATATCAAAGCGTTCTGGGGCTATAACGCGCTGAGCGTCGGCGATCTGTTTAAGTCATCATTCCAGCAGATTAACCTGCTGCCGGGGCTGTATCTGCCGATATTCGATGGCGGCCGCCTGAACGCCAACCTGAAATCGGTGCGCACGGCGAGCAATATCCTGATTAAGCAATACAATCAGGCGGTGCTGGATGCGGTGCGCGATGTGGCGATAAGCTCAAGCCAGCTGAATGACCTTAATCAGCAGGCTGCGCTGCAAGAACTGAAAGTAACGGCGGCGATGACCACTACCCGCAGCGCCAGCGCCCACCACCAGCGCGGCCTGCTAAGCCGCTATGCCGCCGAAGAGGCGCGGCGGCCTGCCATCGCCCAGCAGCTGTTATTACTGGATATTCAGGCCCAGCGCCTGAGCACCGATATCACGTTGATTAAAGCCCTCGGCGGCGATTACCGCGGCCCGGCGGTGAGTTCCACGGAACCGTAGAACCGTAGCCCTGCTAAGCGCAGCGCGAGCAGGGGAATCCCCGGTGGCGCTACAGCTACAGCGCTGTGCGATTGGGTAGCCCGGACAAGGCGCAATGCGCCGCCTCCGGGAAACCCCCGGTGGCGCTACCGCTTACCGGGGCTACAGCCCTGTGCGATTGGGTAGCCCGGACAAGGCGCAATGCGCCGCCTCCGGGAAAATCCCCGGTGGCGCTACCGCTTACCGGGGCTACAGCGTTGTGCTTACCTGGGGATTGGCCAATAAAAAAGCCGGCGCTGAGCGCCGGCTTTTCATTTACCGCTTGTACAATCAGGCATTGGTTGCCGGCTTTTGCTCGGCGGATTTGCTGTTCTCCAGCATACGGCGTACCGGCACAATCAGCACGCACAGCACCGCGGCGCAGATCAGCAGCGCCGTCGAACAGCGGGCAAACAGATCCGGCAGCATATCCAGCTGATCGGCCTTCACGTGGCCGCCAATCAGGCCCGCCGCCAGGTTACCCAGCGCGCTGGCGCAGAACCATAGCCCCATCATCTGTCCGCGCATTCTTTCCGGCGCCAACAGGGTCATGGTCGCCAGACCAATCGGGCTCAGGCACAGCTCGCCCAGCGTCAGCATCAGAATACTGCCCACCAGCCACAGCGGCGACACGCCCGCGCCGCCGTTGCTCAGCACGTTCTGCGCCGCCAGCATCATCAAGCCGAAGCCCGCCGCCGCGCACAAAATACCGACAACGAACTTGGTGATGCTGCTAGGACGGATATTTTTACGCGCCATAGCCGGCCACGCCCAGCTAAATACCGGCGCCAGCAGAATAATAAACAGGGCGTTAATCGACTGGAACCACACCGCCGGGATCTCGAAATCGCCGATCATGCGGTTGGTATAGTCGTTGGCGAACAGGTTAAAGGAGGTCGGTTTCTGCTCGAACGCCGACCAGAAGAAGGCGGCGGAAACCAGCAGGATAAAGCAAACCAGCAGGCGCGCGCGCTCTTTACGGCTCAGACCGGCAAACACGAACAGGTAGATGAAGTACAGCACCACCGACGCGGCAATCACATACACCAGCATACTGGCGACCGCCACCGGGTTCACCACAATTACGCCCTGTGCAATCAGGGTAATCACCACCGCCACGCCGACCGCCAGCGCCAACAGCCATGCGCCGACGCCATTTTTCTTCGCCACAGGGCTATTCCAGGTGGAATCAAGGCCGACTTCGCTGTCATAGCGTTTCATGGCCGGCACCGCAAACAGGCGGAAAATCACCAGCGCCACCAGCATCCCGATACCGCCAATGCCGAAGCCCCAGTGCCAGCCGTGGGATTTAATCAGCCAGCCGGAAATGAGCGGCGCGATAAACGATCCCATGTTGATGCCCATATAGAACAGCGAAAAGCCACCGTCGCGACGGCTATCGCCTTTCTTATACAGCGTACCGACCATCACCGAGATACAGGTTTTAAACAGGCCAGAACCCAGTACGATAAACATCAAGCCGATAAAGAACAGGTTGTTACCCATGAACGCCGACAAAGCAATCGACAGGTGGCCCAGCGCAATCAGAATCGAGCCGTACCATACCGCTTTCTGCTGACCTAGCCAGTTATCCGCCAGCCAGCCGCCCGGCAGCGCCGCCAGATACATCGCGCCGGCGAAGATGCCGACGATGGCCGACGCGTTCTCGCGCGCCAGACCCATACCGCCGTCATAGACGGTGGCTGCCATAAACAGGATCAGTAACGGGCGAATGCCATAAAACGAGAACCGTTCCCACATTTCGGTGAAGAACAGCGAACCCAAAGGATAAGGGTGACCAAAGAAGGTCCGACTTTCATTTTTGTTAACAGAGGAATGCATAACTTCTCCCAATAAGGCGATCACAGCGCATATCAACGACGAAACGCGTGTTGACCATTTTTTCTACCCGCGTATTTTTCAC
>CABUCP010000195.1 GCA_902490055.1 uncultured Klebsiella sp.
CCTTCTTTCCAGACTTCCTGGCCCAGTTTCAGTTCAGCGTAAGTTTCACATTCGTTACCAAGACGGTATTTACTTTGGGCGCCTGTCGCCTGGAAGCACTGCTGTTCGCCACCGCTGCCGGTCCAGCCAATACCGGAACGAGCATAACCGTGGAAATCGACAGCCAGCGCCTGAGCGGACATCACGCCCGCCGCGACGGCTACCGCCAGTGGAAGTTTGCGCAGAGTAATCATCATTCTATCTCCTGAGATCATTGCTTTTCTTTGAACACTTCCCCTTCGGCCGCCGCATGGTTGGCTGCGCGTTGGGTTCGCGTCTTCTTTTAATGGGAAGCCTTACACGCCCGGCTCTTTATGCAGCCGACGACAAGCGGTGCCATCCTCACGGAATAAATGGCAGCGCTCCGGCGGCAAACCGATGGCGAATGTGGCTCCCTCTTCTACCAACACCACGTCATTCTGGCGGTACACCAGGTTCTGACGGATGGCGGGGATCTGGATATGAATTTGCGTTTCGTGACCAAGCTGTTCGACCACCTGCACTTCGCCTTCGAGAGTGACATCGGCGATATCGCTCGGCAGCAGGTGTTCCGGGCGGATACCCAGCGACATGTTGGCGCCGACCTGAACGTGGGCGCTGTCTACCGGCAACCAGATTTGCTGACGGTTCGGTAGCTCAACCTGTACCTGTTCAATGGCGGTAGCGGTGACTTTCACCGGCAGGAAGTTCATCTTCGGCGAGCCGATAAAGCCCGCGACGAAACGGTCTGCTGGATAGTGATAGAGCTCAAGCGGTTTCCCGACCTGGGCGACGCGACCGGCGTCCAGCACCACGATTTTGTCGGCCAGGGTCATCGCTTCGACCTGGTCGTGGGTGACGTAAATCATCGTGCGCCCAAGGCGCTTATGCAGGCGGGAGATTTCGATACGCATCTGCACGCGCAGCGCGGCATCAAGGTTAGATAGCGGTTCATCAAGCAGGAAAACGCGGGGTTCGGCGACAAGGGTTCGACCGATGGCCACGCGCTGACGTTGACCACCGGAGAGCGCTTTAGGTTTACGCTCCAGCAGGTGCGCCAGCTGCAACACTTCGGCGACCTGAGTCACGCGCTGGTTGATCACCTCTTTCTTCGCGCCGGCCAATTTCAGGCCAAATGACATGTTCTCGGCAACGGAGAGGTGCGGATAGAGCGCATAGGACTGGAATACCATCCCGATACCGCGCTCGGCGGGCGGCACATCGTTCATTCGGGTATCGCCGATAAACAGATCGCCGCTGGTGACCGTTTCCAGTCCGGCAATCATACGCAGCAGGGTGGATTTGCCGCAGCCCGACGGCCCAACAAACACGACGAACTCCCCATCCTGGATCTCGAGATTGATATCTTTCGATACCACCACGTCGCCCCAGGCTTTCGTTACATTTCGCAGCTGTACGCTCGCCATGCCCTTCTCCCTTCGTTACAACCTGTCACTTAAAGACACATTCAAGATGGGCTGACTATGCGGCATTCATTACGTTGGCAAATCCTCCACCCCCCGGCTTTTTCATGGGGGAGGAGACGGGAGGATGAGAGCTCGCCTCTCGCCGCCGGAAGTTCCCGGCAAAACGTCATTTCGTGATCGAGGCGGCAAAAACAGTGGCTTTTTTATGTGCTCCAGGGCCCATTACCGGCGTTTCTGCAATGGAGATCACACAAACGACAGCTGGGGCGTAGACATAGGGAGGATGGAAAGAGGTTGTTAAAAAAGGAAACTCATCAGCGTTAAACCACTCAAGTGTATCCACGAGCACATCACCAAATAGGACGGGTATATGAAAATCAAAACTGGCGCTCGCATCCTCGCGCTGTCTGCATTGACGACGATGATGTTTTCCGCCTCTGCCCTCGCAAAAATTGAAGAAGGTAAGCTGGTTATCTGGATTAACGGCGATAAAGGCTATAACGGCCTCGCTGAAGTGGGTAAAAAGTTCGAAAAAGATACCGGCATTAAAGTTTCCGTAGAGCACCCGGACAAGCTGGAAGAGAAATTCCCGCAGGTTGCGGCCACCGGCGACGGCCCGGATATCATCTTCTGGGCGCATGACCGCTTCGGCGGCTACGCGCAATCCGGGCTGCTGGCGGAAATCACCCCGGATAAAACCTTCCAGGACAAACTCTATCCGTTTACCTGGGATGCCGTACGCTATAACGGCAAGCTGATCGCTTACCCGGTAGCGGTTGAAGCCCTGTCGCTGATTTACAACAAAGACCTGGTCCCGAACCCGCCGAAAACCTGGGAAGAGATCCCGGCGCTGGATAAAGCGCTGAAGGCGAAAGGTAAGAGCGCGCTGATGTTCAACCTGCAAGAACCGTACTTCACCTGGCCGCTGATCGCCGCCGACGGCGGATACGCGTTTAAGTTTGAAAACGGTAAATACGACGTGAAAAACGTCGGCGTCGATAGCGCCGGGGCGAAAGCCGGCCTGACCTTCCTGGTCGACCTCATCAAGAATAAACACATGAACGCCGACACCGACTACTCCATCGCCGAAGCCGCATTCAACAAAGGCGAAACCGCAATGACCATCAACGGTCCGTGGGCGTGGTCGAACATCGATAAGAGCAAAGTTAACTACGGCGTCACTCTGCTGCCGAGCTTTAAAGGTAAACCATCTAAGCCGTTCGTCGGCGTACTGAGCGCCGGTATTAACGCCGCCAGCCCGAATAAAGAACTGGCGAAAGAGTTCCTCGAAAACTACCTGATGACCGATCAGGGGCTGGAGTCGGTGAACAACGATAAACCGCTGGGCGCCGTGGCGTTGAAATCCTTCCAGGAAAAACTGGAGAAAGACCCGCGTATCGCCGCCACCATGGCTAACGCCCAGAAAGGCGAAATCATGCCGAACATCCCGCAGATGTCTGCGTTCTGGTATGCCGTTCGTACTGCGGTGATCAACGCCGCTAGCGGCCGCCAGACCGTCGATGCCGCGCTGAAGGATGCCCAGGCTCGCATCACCAAGTAATACGGTTTCCCTTATTTCTTAGGAAATAAGGTTTATTGAATACGTTGTTACACGAAATCATTCGCGTTACATCGAGGCGGCAAGGATGCAAATCCCCAGGAGCTTACATAAGTAAGTGACTGGGGTGCGCATCCGCAGCCAACAAAGAGGTAGCGCGAAGGATAAAGTGTAAAGAGGATGATCCCCATGGATGCCGTTAAAAAGAAACACTGGTGGCAAAGCCCGCAACTCACATGGTCTGTGATCGGTTTGCTGTGCCTGCTGGTGGGTTACCTTGTTGTTTTAATGTACGCCCAGGGGGAGTACCTGTTCGCCATCATGACGCTGATTTTGAGCTCGGTTGGCCTGTATATTTTCTCCAATCGCAAGGCTTACGCCTGGCGCTATGTTTATCCGGGTCTCGCCGGGATGGGGCTATTTGTTCTGTTTCCGCTGATCTGCACCATCGCTATCGCCTTCACCAACTACAGCAGCACCAACCAGCTGACCTTCGAACGCGCGCAGCAGGTGCTGATGGACCGTTCTTTCCAGGCCGGAAAATCCTATAACTTCTCGCTCTACCCGTCGGGAAGCGAATGGAAGCTGGCGCTCACCGACGGCGAGAGCGGCAAGAACTATCTTTCTGACGCCTTCCAGTTTGGCGGCGAGCAGAAGCTGACGTTAAAAGAAGCGGATGCCCTGCCGGGAGGCGAACGCGCGAATTTACGCGTGATCACCCAGAACCGCGCCGCGCTGAACCAGCTCACCGCCGTACTGCCGGATGAAAGCAAAGTGATCATGAGCTCGCTGCGCCAGTTCTCCGGCACCCAACCGCTGTACGCGCTGGCCAACGACGGTACGCTCACCAATAACCAGAGCGGCGTGAAATATCGCCCCAACGCCGACGTCGGCTTTTATCAATCCATCAATGCCGACGGCAGCTGGGGCAATGAAAAGCTAAGCCCGGGTTATACCGTCACCATCGGCTGGGATAACTTCACCCGCGTTTTCCAGGACGAAGGGATCCAGAAACCGTTCTTCGCCATTTTCGTCTGGACCGTGGTCTTCTCGATATTAACGGTGATTTTGACCGTTGCCGTGGGAATGGTGCTGGCTTGCCTGGTGCAGTGGGAGGCGTTGAAGGGCAAAGCGATTTATCGCGTGCTGTTGATTCTGCCGTATGCGGTACCGTCATTTATCTCGATACTGATTTTCAAAGGGCTGTTTAACCAGAGCTTCGGTGAAATCAATATGATGCTGAGCGCGCTGTTCGGCATTAAACCGGCGTGGTTTAGCGACCCGACCACCGCGCGCACGATGATTATCATCGTCAACACCTGGCTGGGCTATCCGTACATGATGATCCTGTGCATGGGCCTATTGAAAGCGATTCCTGACGACCTGTACGAAGCGTCGGCGATGGATGGCGCCGGTCCGTTCCAGAACTTTTTCAAGATTACGCTGCCGCTGCTGATCAAACCGCTCACGCCGCTGATGATCGCCAGCTTCGCCTTTAACTTTAACAACTTCGTACTGATTCAGCTGTTAACCAACGGCGGCCCGGACCGCCTCGGCACTACTACCCCGGCCGGTTATACCGACCTGCTGGTGAGCTACACCTATCGCATCGCCTTTGAAGGCGGCGGCGGTCAGGACTTCGGCCTGGCGGCGGCTATCGCCACGCTTATCTTCCTGCTGGTTGGCGCGTTAGCGATTGTGAATCTGAAAGCCACACGCATGAAGTTTGATTAATTGGAATAACCAGGCGTTATTGGCGCGGGCAGTTTGGACTCGGCCAGCGCGGAAGAACCGGAGCGTACACGTAGTACGTGAGGATTCTGAGCACTGCCCGAGTTCAAAATGGCAAGCAAAATAGCCTGGAGCGAAGTCAAGGGGAGTAAAATTACAATGGCTATGGTCCAACCCAAATCTCAAAAGCTGCGTCTCTTTACGACACACCTGTTGCTGCTGATTTTTATCGCCGCGATTATGTTCCCGCTGCTGATGGTTATCGCCATCTCGCTGCGTGAAGGCAACTTCGCAACCGGCAGCCTGATCCCGGATACCATCTCCTGGGAGCACTGGCGTCTGGCATTAGGTTTTAGCGTTGAACACGCGGATGGTCGCGTAACGCCGCCGCCGTTCCCGGTACTACTGTGGCTGTGGAACTCGATTAAAGTCGCCGGGATTACCGCGATCGGTATCGTCGCCCTCTCTACCACCTGCGCTTACGCTTTCGCTCGTATGCGCTTCCCGGGTAAAGCGACGCTGCTCAAAGGGATGTTGATTTTCCAGATGTTTCCGGCGGTGCTGTCGCTGGTGGCGCTGTATGCCCTGTTCGACCGCCTCGGTCAGTATATTCCGTTCGTTGGCCTCAACACCCACGGCGGGGTGATCTTCGCCTATATGGGCGGCATTGCGCTGCACGTGTGGACGATTAAGGGCTATTTCGAAACCATCGATGGGTCGCTGGAAGAAGCGGCCGCGCTGGATGGCGCTACCCCGTGGCAGGCCTTCCGCCTGGTGCTGCTGCCGCTATCGGTGCCGATTCTGGCAGTCGTCTTTATTCTGTCGTTCATCGCCGCCATCACCGAAGTGCCGGTCGCCTCATTGCTGCTGCGCGATGTCAACAGCTATACCCTGGCGGTCGGGATGCAGCAGTATCTCAACCCGCAGAACTACCTGTGGGGCGACTTTGCCGCCGCGGCGGTGCTGTCGGCGATTCCGATTACCGTGGTCTTCCTGCTGGCTCAGCGCTGGTTGGTCAACGGCCTGACGGCGGGCGGGGTGAAAGGTTAAGTTTCATCATGTTAGACCCTTGTTTTACCGCCCCAAATTTCAGCGAGGGTGGGATGTGGTACACGACCCCAACCGGGTACGGCAGCCCACCTCTCCCTGAAAAAGTAGGGCAAATGCCACTGCAATCCTCTACTGGACCCTACATAAATTAAATTTGTGATTGTCGGTCAAGCGGCCCTGGAGGCCGCTTTTTTTATTCGCGTTTCAGGCGGTTGGAATTACACAGCCATAGCGTGATAACCAGGATGAGGATCGCCGCAGAGTAAATCAGCACCGCCATCGGCGACTCGTGATCGACAATAATCAAACGCACAATCGCCGTGATGCCAATATAGACAAAATAGCGTAGCGGGAAGTGAAAGCCTGACTCAAAGTACTTCACGATCAGCGCAATAAACTCGAAGTAGAGGAAATAGACCACCAGCCCTTCGACCAGCTTGTACTTACTCACCGGCTCCGGCGTAAACAGCACGTGCGCCAGATGCAGGGTCTCCTTTCCCAGGAACACCACCAGGATAATCCCCAGACACAGCAGCGCCAGGTTCAGCACGGCCTGCATGGCCTTCGCAACGAAATTAACCAGCGGACGATAAACCGACGGCATAGTGACTCCTTTAATGCAGAAACGTT
>CABUCP010000196.1 GCA_902490055.1 uncultured Klebsiella sp.
ATGCCATTAGTCATCGTAGCTATCGGGGTTGCCCTGTTATTGTTGCTGATGATCCGTTTCAAAATGAACGGCTTCATCGCTCTGGTTCTGGTGGCGCTCGCCGTCGGATTAATGCAGGGTATGCCTCTGGATAAAGTCATCGTATCCATTAAAAACGGCGTCGGGGGAACTCTCGGCAGCCTCGCACTGATCATGGGCTTCGGCGCCATGCTCGGTAAGATGCTGGCGGACTGCGGCGGCGCGCAGCGTATCGCCACCACCCTGATTGATAAATTCGGTAAAAAACATATTCAATGGGCCGTCGTACTGACCGGTTTCACCGTCGGTTTCGCCCTGTTCTATGAAGTCGGCTTCGTGCTGATGCTGCCGCTGGTATTCACCATCGCCGCTTCCGCGCGTATCCCGCTGCTGTACGTCGGCGTGCCGATGGCCGCGGCGCTGTCCGTGACCCACGGCTTCCTACCGCCGCACCCCGGCCCGACCGCTATCGCCACTATCTTCCATGCCGATATGGGCAAAACCCTGCTCTACGGTACGATTCTGGCGATCCCAACGGTTATCCTCGCCGGTCCGGTTTTCGCCCGCTTCCTGAAAGGCATCGATAAGCCGATTCCGGAAGGCCTGCACAACCCGAAAACCTTCACCGAAGAAGAGATGCCAGGGTTTGGCGTCAGCGTCTGGACCTCTCTGGTACCGGTGATCCTGATGGCAATGCGCGCCGTTGCCGAGATGGTTCTGCCGAAAGGCCATGCCTTCCTGCCGGTGGCCGAGTTCTTTGGCGACCCGGTGATGGCGACCCTGATTGCGGTGCTGATCGCACTGTTCACTTTCGGTCTGAACCGCGGCCGTTCCATGGAGCAGATCAACGAAACGCTGACCTCCTCTATCAAAATCATCGCCATGATGCTGCTGATCATCGGCGGCGGCGGCGCCTTTAAGCAGGTGCTGGTGGATAGCGGCATGGATAAGTACATCGCCTCTATCATGCATGAATCCAATATGTCTCCGCTGTTTATGGCATGGTCCATCGCGGCGGTACTGCGTATCGCGCTGGGTTCGGCAACCGTAGCGGCCATCACCGCCGGCGGTATCGCCGCGCCGCTGATTGCCACCACCGGCGTCAGCCCCGAGCTGATGGTTATCGCCGTGGGCTCCGGTAGCGTTATCTTCTCGCACGTGAACGATCCGGGCTTCTGGCTGTTCAAAGAGTATTTCAACCTGACCATCGGCGAGACCATCAAGTCCTGGTCGGTACTGGAAACCATCATTTCCGTGTGCGGCCTGGTTGGTTGTCTGCTGCTGGGGATGGTGGTGTAACCCCTCCCTCCCTGAGATAAAAAAGGCCGGGTGCGTATCATACGCCCCGGCCTTTTTATTATTCGTTTCCCGGATAGCGGCGCAAAGCGCCTTATCCGGTCTACCCGTGGCGCCGTTTTTTGTCGGATGGCGGCTAGCGCCTTATCCGACCTACGGTCCTGGGGATGGTGGTGTAATCCTCGTTCCCTGAGATAAAAAAGGCCGGGTGCGCATCATGCGCCCCGGCCCTTTTTGTTCTTCGGCTCTCAACCGTAGCCCCGGTAAGCGCAGCGCTACCGGGGAATTCTCTCTGGATTAGCGCGCCTTGCGGCGCTTATCCAGATCTTTAATCAGCTTATTCACCTGCGCATCGGCAAACATCTGCTCGAGCGTCACGGCAAGCTTCCGCCGCCAGTTAGGATATTCGGTACTGGTGCCCGGAATGTTGACCGGTGAAGCCATCTCCAGCCAATCTTCCGGCTGCAGCCCTAGCAGGGCGCTGTTGCTGTCGGCGATATAACGCTGCATCCCACGATTAAGCGTCGCGGTCATCGCCATCAGAGATGCCTTATGCCCGGCGCGCTTCGGCAAACAACCGTGGCGATGCAGCGCGTCAAGCAGCCCCTGTTTCGCCAGCTCGCGGTCGGCATACAACCCACGCAGTACGACGTCGTCCGGATACAGGCCCAGCGACTTCCCGAGCGTCAAATCGCCGCTCTCCCAGTAGCCGCGCAGCGTCGGCAGATCATGAGTGGTCGCTACCGCCATCGACTGCTGCGGATAATCCTTTGGCGCGCGGAACGTTTTATCGTGGTCGTTCTCAAAATAGAGCACTTTGTACGAGTAGACGCCGCTCTTGCGCAGCTTGCCGACAATTTCGACGGGCACGGTGCCAAGGTCTTCGCCGATCACCATACAGCGATGGCGTTTACTCTCCAGCGCCAGAATCGACAGTAAATCATCCACCGGATACTGCACGTAGGCTCCATGGTCGGCGGTTTCGCCATACGGGATCCACCACAGGCGCAGCACCGACATCACGTGGTCGATACGTAATGCGCCGCAGTTTTGCATATTCGCCCGCAGCAGTTCGATAAACGGCTCGTAGGAGCGGGCGATCATCACGTGCGGATCCATCGGCGGCAGGCCCCAGTTTTGTCCCAGCGGGCCGAGAATATCCGGCGGCGCGCCGACGGAAGCCTTCAGGCAGTACAGCTCGCGATCGCACCAGGTTTCCGATCCGCCTTCGGCGACGCCAACCGCCAGGTCACGGTACAGACCAATCGGCATCGCATCCTGCTGGCTGGTGTGCCAGCAGGCGGCAAACTGGGTATAAGCCAGCCACTGCAGCCACAGATAGAAGCTCACCTCATCGGCATGCTCCGCGCAGAAAGCCTTCACCTGCGGGCTGGTCGTACTCTGATAGGCCTCTGGCCATGCCGGCCAGCCCCAGCGCATCGGGTCCTGCTGGCTCTGCCAGGCGTGCAGCGCATCAAACGCCGCCTGCCAGTACAGGCTTTCGCCTTCGCGGAGCACGAACTGGCGGAAATCCGCCATCTGTTCATCTTCGCGTGTAGAAAACTCGGCCCAGGCCATGCGCAGCGCGGTCAGCTTCAGCGCGGTGACGGCGGTATAATCGACATCATCGGTCTGTCGCGCGGCCTGTAGAGCCCGTTGGGTCTCCGCAAGCTGCCACCATGCCTGTGCGGCGCGGCTACGCTGGAAATCTTCCACCGCGTTGACGTCGATATAGATGACGTTGAGCCAGCGCCGCGATGACGGGCTGTACGGGCTGGCGCTCTCCGGGTTCGCCGGATAGAGCGCGTGAATCGGGTTAAGGCCGATAAACGCGCCGCCGCGGCGGGCGATTTCCGGCAGCATGGCGCGTAAATCGCCAAAGTCGCCGATACCCCAATTCTTCTCAGAACGCAGGGTATAGAGCTGAACGCAGGCGCCCCACAGCTTTTTGCCCTCTTTCAGCGCCGACGGTTCGTAGCAGCGCGCCGGCGCGACGATCGCCCGGCAGTGCCAGCGTTCGCCATCTCGCGTCAGCGTCAACGTGTGATAGCCTTCCGGCAATCTTCCCGGCAGCGTCAGCGTTGCCCCGCCGACAACCTCCCCTTGATACTGTTTACCTTCTTCGGTGGTTAGCAGCCAGTGGAAGGCGCCGCTACCGGCCACCGGCAGCTGCATTTTTTTACCATGGGTAAAAACCCGCACATTCGGCAACGGTGCTACCGCCGCTTTCGCGGCGGCAGGCGTACGATGCATGGCATCCAGCAGACGCTGTTTGGTGGCCGCCGCGATCGACTGCGGCTTGCCGTGCGCGTTGATATAGCTGGGGCTGATCCCCGCCGCCAGCGCGGCATTATCAAGGCGTTTATTCTCCATAGGCCTGTCCTTAGCGTTTTGCCTGCCAGATACGTTGCTGATAATCGCGAATAGAACGGTCGGAGCTGAACATGCCGCAGCGCGCGGTGTTGAGGATCGCCGCACGGGTCCAGGCTTCCTGGTCGCGATACAGCTCATCCACCTGCTTCTGCGCCGCGACATAAGCGGTAAAGTCAGCCAGCACCAGATACGGGTCGCCGCCTTTCAGCAGGCTGTGCAGCATCTGGTCAAAAGCGTGCTTATCGCCGTCGCTGTACTTGCCGCTCTCCAGCTCTTTCAGCACCGCATCCAGCAGCTTATCTTTCTTGCGCCATTTCAGCGGGTCGTAGCCTTTCGCCTTCAGCGCCTTAACCTCTTCCACGGTGTGGCCAAAGATAAAGATATTGTCTTCGCCTACCTGCTCGGCGATTTCGACGTTGGCGCCGTCAAGGGTACCGACGGTCAGCGCGCCGTTCAGCGCCAGCTTCATGTTGCCGGTACCGGAGGCCTCTTTACCCGCAGTCGAGATCTGCTCAGAGACATCTGCCGCCGGGATCAGCATTTCCGCCGCCGACACGCAGTAATCCGGCAGGAACACCACTTTTAGCTTATCGCCCACCAGCGGATCGTTGTTAATCGCCTCGGCAACCTTGTTGATCGCAAAAATAATGTTCTTCGCCAGGTAGTAGCCCGGCGCGGCTTTAGCGCCAAACAGGAACACGCGCGGTACGCGGTCGGCCTGCGGGTTCTCACGGATCTCTTTGTACTGCGCCAGAATATTCAGCAGATTAAGGTGCTGGCGTTTGTACTCATGTAAACGCTTGATCTGAATATCGAAAATAGCGCGTGGGTTAATCTCAATACCGGTGCGCAGCTTGACGAACTCAGCGAGACGAACTTTATTGGCCTGCTTAATTTCGCGATAAACCTGGCGGAATTTGGCATCGTCGGCGTATTTCTCCAGCTTGATCAGCTGGTCGAGATCGTTGGCCCACTCTTTCTTCAGCGTTTTATCCAACAGCGCGGCCAGCGCCGGGTTGCACTGCTTGATCCAGCGACGCGGCGTGATGCCGTTGGTCACATTATGGAATTTGTTCGGCCACAGCTGATGATATTCCGGGAACAGATCCTTCACCACCAGCTCAGAGTGCAGCGCCGCGACGCCGTTCACCGCAAAGCCGCTTACCACGCACATGTTGGCCATGCGAACCTGTTTGTCATGGACCACCGCCAGCTTCGCCCACACCTGCTTATCACCAGGCCAGGTTTTCTCCACCAGCTGTTTAAATCTGTCGTTAATCTCTTTGATTATCTGCATATGGCGCGGCAGTAGCGCTTTCACCAGCTTCTCATCCCAGCACTCGAGCGCTTCCGGCATCAAAGTATGGTTGGTGTAAGCGAAGGTTTTGCTGGTAATCGCCCACGCGTCGTCCCAGCTCATCTGGTGTTCATCGATCAACACGCGCAGCAGTTCCGGGATGGCGATAGTCGGGTGGGTATCATTCAACTGGATGACTTCATAATCCGCCAGCTCATGCAGCTTGCGGCCCGCCAGATGATGGCGACGCAGAATATCGGCTACCGAGCAGGCGCACTGGAAGTACTGCTGCATCAGGCGCAGTTTTTTACCTGCCTGATGATTGTCATTCGGGTACAGAACTTTAGTCAGTTTTTCGGCGTCGATGCCCTGCTGCTCCGCGCGCAGAAAATCGCCGTCGTTGAATTTGGTCAGGTTGAACGGATGGGCATGTTTGGCCTGCCACAGACGCAGCGGCTGTGCGACGTTGTTGCGATAACCCAATACCGGTAGATCCCAGGCTTCGCCGGTGATCACGAACGCTGGTTGCCATTCGCCGCTTTTGCTGACTTTACCGCCGATGCCGACCTGCACATCCAGCGCTTCGTTGTGGCGGAACCACGGATAGCTGCCGCGTCCCCAGTCGTCCGGCGCTTCCATCTGCTGGCCGTCGTCGAAGGATTGGCGGAACAGACCGTACTGATAGTTAAGACCGTAACCGGTCGCCGATTGGCCGACTGTCGCCATCGAATCGAGGAAGCAGGCCGCCAAACGTCCCAGACCGCCGTTACCCAGCGCCGGGTCGGTCTCTTCTTCCAGCAGATCGGTCAACTGGATATCGTACGCCTTCAGCGTCTCGCTTACTCCTTCGTACCAGCCGAGATTGAGCAGGTTGTTGCCGGTCAGGCGACCGATCAGGAATTCCATCGAAATGTAGTTAACGTGGCGCTGTCCTTTGATGGCTTTCGCCGCCGGTTGCGCCGCCAGAAGCTCGGCCAGCGCGCCGCTGACCGCGCGCCACCACTGGCGCTGGGTCATCTCTGCGGCTGACGATAAACCGAAACGCTGCCACTGACGCGTCAGTGCAGCCTGAAACTGAGCTTGGTTAAAAGAAGTCTGTGACATAAGAAATCCGGGTCCTTTACTAAAACGTTAGCCTTAGTGTGCCGAGCTCCTGATTCCACTGCCTCCTCCCGAGGGGGATTAGACAGGGAGGAGTAGCAGGGATGAGCGAAAATTGTGATCGCGGGCACTTTAACGTTAGTCCCTCATCAGCAATTCGCTGCCTTATTCCGCGTTCAGAGCAATAAAATCGCCAGCGCGGCGAGCGGCAAATTTGTTACAGCGCAATTCATGGCGAAAAACATAAAGCCTTTCCATCGATATCGGG
>CABUCP010000197.1 GCA_902490055.1 uncultured Klebsiella sp.
CGAGTTGCAGAGGCTTAGCTGCGCCTTGAAATATGACAGGTAAAAAAATAATCAAAAAGGGCGTGGATTATAAGCTGGAACGCTAGCGGAATTGAAGGAGGATTTTGTCAAACCCTGACCGTTTTTCGGCCAGGGTTAGGGGGATTACGGCGCCGGATTCACCAGAATCTGGCCAATCGAGCCGCGGTCGGCGAGCTCCAGCGTCTGGCTCAGGTACTGGAACGGGAAGTGCGGCCAGGACGGCTGGTTGTAGTACACCAGCAGCTCCACCTGCCCGTCGATCCACACGGTGTCTTTCCAGCCCCGGTCTTCCGGGAACGGCATCGTCCCGTTAACGTTACGGATCTGGAACATCACCCCTTCAATATGGAACGACTGCGGGCGGTCGGCGCGCACGGTCCAGCGCTCCCACGTCCCCTGTTGGGCAGTGATATCGATACGTTGCGGATCCCACAGCTGGCCGTTGATACCCGGGTCGTCGCCGAGGGTGATATCGCGGCTGCGCAGCGGCGTGCCGGACAGCAGCTCGGTCGGTAGCAGACGCACCGGCAGGCTATCGGTCACCAGCGGCAGCAGGCCGGTCGGGCGCAGCGTCAGCACTAATGTGGAAATCAGAATACTCGACGGCTCGAAGAAGCCGCGAATGCGGTCGACAATGCTCGCCGCTTCACCGCAGGTGATCGACACTTCATCGCCATTGGTCATATCAACCAGAATTTCGCGTCGTTCGCCAGGGGCCAGCGACAATTGCTTAAGAGACACCGGCGCTGGCAGGAACCCCTGATCGCCCGAGATAACGTGCAGCAGGCGGCCATCGCTCATCTGCAGCTGATAACGACGCGAGTTAGAGGCGTTCAGCAGGCGCAGACGCACCCAGCCGCGGGAGACTTCGACATACGGCCCCTGGGCGCCGTTAACCAGCAGAGTATCGCCCACGAAGCCGCCGCTGCCAGGTTCGCTATATTCCGGGGTCCCGAAGTTATCCAGCCGCTTATCCTGAATAATCACCGGAAAATCATCAACGCCGTAGTGATTAGGGATCGGCAAGTTCTTGCTGACCTCGTCTTCCACCAGCCACATCCCTGCCAGGCCGTTGTAAACCTGTTTCGCCATCCGGTTCGGCGTATTTGCCTGATACCACAGCGTCGCCGCGCTCTGGCGGATCGGCAGCACCGGCGCCCAATCGGCATTTGGCGACATCATGCGCGCCGCGCCGCCAATCAGCGGGCCTGGTACCTGCAGTCCGCGAATCGTCATCGCCACGTTTTCGGCCAGACGATTGCTGTAGATCAGTTTGACGTCATCGCCGCTCCAGACGCGGATCGTCGGCCCGAGGTAGCGGCCATTAATGCCCCACACCGGCGCGCGCGTTCCCTGGGTGAATGACCAATGGGAACGTTGCAGAGTCATAAACAGCGGTTGACCGCGACGGGACTCAAGCAGAGGCGGGACTGGCAGCACCGGCTGCTGGCCGGCGGCATGAGCCTTCAGCGGCGCGGCGCTCGCGCATAGCGCAACACCTGAAGCCTTAATAAACTGACGCCGACTGAATGACATATTAACTCCATGGAATACTGACAATGCATAAAGGGAATTCGTTTCCCGCCAGCAATACGCTCGCGTTGGCGGCGTTTTCTGTTTTATTTCTTACCGGCCGCTTCGCGCGCGGCCACTTCTTTGTCCAGCTCGGCGATTTTCGCCGCCATCAGCTCGCGACAATGCGTCGCCAGCGCGCGCACGTTATCTTTACCAAACCGGCTGGTATCTACCGGCGGCAGCATTTCTACAATCACCAGACCGTTGTTCCAGCGATTGAGTTTGATTTTGTTCGATGTGTTCGACACGCACACTGGAATAATCGGCACGCCGGCGGCAACTGCCGCGTGGAAAGCGCCGGTTTTAAAGGGCAACAGACCGCGGCCGCGGCTGCGGGTCCCTTCCGGGAACATCCAGAACGAAATTTTACGCTTTTTAAAGGCGTTCACGACTTCAGCAATAGTGCCGTGCGCTTTGGTTCGGTTATTACGGTCAATCAGCAGATTACCCGTCAGCCAGTAGAGCTGACCAAAGAACGGGATCCACAGCAGGCTTTTCTTACCCACGGTGACCGTCGGCGGCTGCACGATGTTCGACGCAGTCACCATATCATAGTTGTTCTGGTGGTTAGCGATGTAGATCGCATTGCCAAAGCTTTCGGCATCCGCGGGCTTACGCAGTTCGACTTTCAGGCCGAATACCGGGGACAAACGGCCAAACAGGTGACCGAACGTCGCGACGTGTTTAGGGTTGCGCGGGCTGAATAAGCAGTAAAGACTGCCAAATATGCACACAACGATGCAGTAAATGACAACGAAAATTAGTCGAAAAATAAATAGCATAGCTTCCTCTGAAACCCAAACCGCTTAGCATTATACCCGTTGTTTCGCAGGTTCAAGACATCGCTGCCCACTCAACGCGGGGCGGAAAATCTCCGCCCCAGGAGGACATGTTAATCGCAATGCCTGAATAAACAACGATTTTGCGGCAAATTTTAGCATCCTCCAGGCGGGTGAAGGATGCTGATCTTACTCTTCGCTGTCGCCAGCCGAGGCGCGACGCGGGGAATCGATCTCCACGCGGTCGATTTTTTGCAGACCGCGCATCAGCGAACCGCGACGGCCGCGCTCGCCGGTGACTTTCTGCAGCTCTTCCGGACGCAGCTTGATCTTACGTTTGCCAACGTGAATGGTTAGCGTGCTCTGCGGCGGCAGGACAAACAGATGCGCCAGGCCATCCTGACCGGAGGCGGCTTCCGCCGATGGAATATTGATAATTTTGTTGCCTTTGCCTTTCGACAGCTGCGGCAGATCGCTGACCGGGAACATTAGCATCCGTCCGGCATTGGTGATCGCCAGCAGCATATCGGCGTCGTCTTCAATGACCAGCGGCGGCATCACGTGCGCGTTTTCCGGCAGCGTGATCAGCGCTTTACCGGCTCGGTTGCGCGCCACCAGATCGTTGAAGGTACACACGAAGCCATAGCCGGCATCGGAGGCCATCAGCAGCTTCTGATCGTCGCCTTCCATCAGCATATGCTCTACGCTTGCGCCCGGCGGCAGCGTCACTTTACCGGTGACCGGCTCGCCCTGGCCGCGAGCGGAAGGCAGCGTGATCGGGTCGATGGCGTAACTGCGTCCGGTGGTATCGATAAACACCACCGGCTGGTTGGTCTTGCCTTTTACCGAGGCTTTCCAGCTATCGCCGGCTTTGTAGCTTAACCCCTGCGCGTCGATATCGTGGCCTTTGGCGCTACGCACCCAGCCCATCTGCGACAGAACGATAGTGACCGGCTCGGACGGCAGCATATCGTGCTCGCTCATGGCCTTCGCTTCTTCGCGCTCGCGCAGCGGCGAGCGGCGGTCATCGCCAAAGGTATCGGCATCGGCCTGCAGCTCTTTCTTCAGCAGGTTATTCATCTTGCGCTCGGAGGCCAGAATCGCCTGCAGCTGATCGCGCTCTTTTTCCAGCTCGCCCTGCTCACCGCGGATTTTCATCTCTTCCAGTTTGGCGAGATGGCGCAGTTTTAATTCCAGAATCGCTTCCGCCTGCGTTTCGCTGATGCCAAAGCGGGCGATCAGCGCCGGCTTCGGTTCATCTTCGTGGCGGATTATCTCAATCACTTCATCAATGTTGAGGAACGCCACCAGCAAACCTTCAAGAATATGCAGGCGCTTAAGCACCTTTTCCAGACGGTAGTTCAGACGGTTACGTACGGTATCGCGACGGAAAGTCAGCCATTCCGTAAGGATTTCGAGCAGATTTTTCACCGCCGGACGGTTGTCCAGGCCAATCATGTTGAGGTTGATACGGTAGCTTTTTTCCAGATCGGTGGTCGCGAACAGGTGGTTCATCACCTGCTCCATATCCACGCGGTTGGAACGCGGTACGATCACCAGGCGAGTCGGATTTTCATGATCCGATTCATCGCGCAGATCATCGACCATCGGCAGCTTTTTGTTACGCATCTGCGAGGCGATCTGCTCCAGCACGCGCGCGCCGGAAACCTGATGCGGCAGCGCGCTGATCACCACCGCGCCGTCTTCTTTCGTCCATACCGCGCGCATCCGCACCGAACCACGACCGTTCTGATAGATTTTGCGAATTTCAGCGCGCGGAGTAATGATTTCCGCTTCAGTCGGGTAATCCGGCCCCTGCACGATATCCAGCAGCTCGTCGAGCGTGGTTTTCGGTTTTTCCAGCAGCGTAATCGCCGCCTGGGCTACTTCTCGCAGGTTATGCGGTGGAATATCGGTGGCCATACCGACGGCGATGCCGGTGGTGCCGTTCAACAGGATGTTCGGCAGACGCGCAGGCAGCATTTTCGGCTCCAGCATCGTACCGTCAAAGTTCGGCACCCAGTCAACGGTGCCCTGGCCCAGCTCGCTGAGCAGCAGTTCGGCGTACTTCGACAGGCGGGATTCGGTATAACGCATCGCTGCGAAGGATTTCGGATCGTCCGGCGCCCCCCAGTTCCCCTGCCCGTCTACCAGCGGGTAGCGGTAAGAGAACGGCTGCGCCATCAGCACCATCGCTTCATAGCAGGCGCTGTCGCCGTGCGGGTGATATTTACCCAGCACGTCGCCGACGGTACGGGCGGATTTTTTGAACTTGGCGCTGGCGTTCAGGCCCAGCTCGGACATCGCATAGACGATGCGGCGCTGAACCGGCTTTAAGCCATCGCCAATAAACGGCAATGCCCTGTCCATGATGACGTACATGGAGTAGTTCAGGTAGGCATTTTCCGTGAATTCATGTAGCGCGAGGCGCTCTGCCATATCGCTCATTAATCGTGGATCCTCAATCTGGGACGCGGCCGTTTCGGCGGCAAAACTACCCGCGATAATACCCGATCTCACGCCCTGAGTCACAGGAAGTGAGATCGGTTGAAGAGGATGGCGATATCAGTCAGGCCAGCGGCAAATAAATATCGGTTTGTAGTTCGTGCTCGCCGACTTCATGGACAAAATTGAGGTAGCGGAAGTAGACGGGAAAATCCCTTAGCGCCTCTTCTGAGCCCGGTAGCCAGTCGCGATAAAGGAACCAGATGCTTTGCGCCAGCGTATCCAGCGATCCGTAGTGGCGCGCAACCGCGCAGCGCCCTGCGGGGATTTCGCCGTTAATCACGCCAAAGTCGTTTTTACTAACCGGCCGTTCGACCGTGCCGCCGATATCAAAGCGAAACGCATCGCCCGGGGTTGTCTGCGGATCGTCCCAGGCAATCCCCCAGGTATCGCTGGTGGCGACGGGCGATAATCCACTCGTTTTACGCCAGGCGATAAAACGCTCGGCGGTTGCATTAACCCGTTCCGGGCTACCACGATGTGGTAGTACGGCGATCCTGGTGGCTGGGAATTGAATGATTTTAACGTCCATCGAGGCTTGCTCCTGTAGCGTATGTTTGGGTACGCGTCGATGCCACTCAACCCAATCCGGTCGCTGACGGAACTGAGTCGGGCTTTGATCAAACGCGGTACGGAAGGCTCGACTGAACGACTCCGAATTTTGAAATCCGGCATCAAGGGCAATATCGATGATCTTATCGCGCGGGTTAAACGCCAGACGCCAACTGGCGCGGCGCAGGCGCAACCACTGAATATAACGGTACAGCGGAATGCCGGTATAAGCGCTGAATTGCCGGTGAAAATGATAAGGCGAGCTGTGCGCTATCGCGCTCAGCGCCTCCAGCGACAGCGGCTCATCAAGATGGCGCTCAATGTATAAACAAACTCGCTGAAAGCGCCCGACATACGTCGGGCTGACCTTAATATCGTTCATCGTTTCCTCCACGCGTCATACTCTGACAGAGCGAGGATAGCGATTCCTGACCGATCTTGCGCAATATCCGGCGGATGACTTATGGCGCGATTTTCCGGATCTGTTTGACGTCGATTTCTACCGAGTTCCAGTCTTTATCGACTTCACCCTGAATTTCCACCGTGTCCTGCGGGCCGACGGTCACTCCGTTCCAGCGCTTGTGGTCAATATCAACGTTCACCACGCCGGACGCATCCTGGAATTTATACAGGTCATCAGAGATGCGTTCGACAATTTTGCCGCGCAGGGTCACCCAGGTGTCATCGCGCAGCGATTTGGCATTCGTTACGGTGGTTACCGCGCCGCTCGGCCCGGTAAACCCGCCGCCCTGCGCTGTTGAAGAAGGCCCGGTAAATCCCCCCTGTCCGGCAGCCAGTACCGGCATGGAAACCAGTGCGAGGATCGCGGTCATAGCAGCAATTTTCTTCATCTTATGTTCTCCCTTAAGTGTTGGTATGGCTCCTATTACGCCTGACAAAACTTAACGA
>CABUCP010000198.1 GCA_902490055.1 uncultured Klebsiella sp.
TTAATCCATACAGCAACAGTGCCGGGGAGACCCGGCGCTGTTGTCCGTTTTAGCAGCAGGCAGGAAATTGCCTGATACCTGGAGAGCCTTTCTTGAGCCAGGAATACACCGAAGACAAAGAAGTCAAACTTACGAAGCTAAGCAGCGGGCGCCGTGTTCTTGAGGCGTTACTCATCCTTTGCTCTCTTTTTGCCATCTGGCTGATGGCGGCATTACTGAGCTTTAATCCATCCGATCCCAGTTGGTCGCAGACCGCCTGGCATGAGCCTATCCATAATCTGGGCGGTATGCCCGGGGCATGGCTGGCCGACACGCTATTCTTCATTTTTGGCGTAATGGCATACACCATCCCCGTCATCATCATTGGCGGCTGCTGGTTTGCATGGCGCCATCAGGAAAATGACGAGTACGTCGACTATTTCGCCGTCTCACTGCGTCTGATTGGCGCGCTGGCGCTGATCCTCACCTCCTGCGGGCTGGCGGCAATTAACGCTGACGATATCTGGTACTTCGCTTCCGGCGGGGTGATCGGCAGCTTGTTAAGCACCACCCTGCAACCATTGCTGCACAGCAGCGGCGGTACCATCGCGCTGCTTTGTATCTGGGCGGCCGGTTTAACGCTGTTTACCGGCTGGTCATGGGTCAGCATTGCCGAAAAACTGGGCGGCGCCATTCTCTCTATTCTCACCTTTGCCAGCAATCGTACCCGCCGGGACGATACCTGGGTTGATGAAGGCGAATATGAAGAGGACGAAGACGAATATGAAGACGACGACGCCGCGCCGCAGGAATCGCGTCGCGCTCGTATATTGCGCAGCGCGCTAGCGCGCCGTAAGCGTCTGGCGGAAAAATTCGCCAATCCTATGGGGCGCAAAACCGATGCCGCGCTGTTCTCCGGCAAACGCATGGATGATGAAGAAGAGGTACAGTTCAGCGCCAGCGGCGCGCCCGTTGCCGCTGATGATGTATTGTTCTCCGGCGCCAGCGCTGCACGTCCGGCATCGGCTGACGATGTGCTGTTTTCTGGTACCAGCGCCGTGCGCCCGGGTGATTTAGACCCTTACGACCCGCTTTTGAACGGGCACAGCGTGGCCGATCCGGTTGCCGCTGCCGCCGTCGCGACCGCGGCGCCGCAGGCATGGGCGGAACCGGGAGTAGGGCAGGTCTACCAGCCGGAAGCCGCTCAGCTGCAGCAGGCGTATCAGCCTGAGTATGTGCCGCAACAGCCGCCGGTTTACCAGCCGGAAGCCGCTCAGCCGCAGCAGGCGTATCAGCCTGAGTATGTGCCGCAGCAGCCGCCGGTCTACCAGCCGGAAGCCGCTCAGCCGCAGCAGCAGGCGTATCAGCCTGAGTATGTGCCGCAGCAGCCGCCGGTTTACCAGCCGGAAGCCGCTCAGCCGCAGCAGCAGGCGTATCAGCCTGAGTATGTGCCGCAGCAGCCGCCGGTTTACCAGCCGGAAGCCGCTCAGCCGCAGCAGCAGGCGTATCAGCCTGAATATGTGCCGCAGCAGCCGCCGGTTTACCAGCCGGAAGTTGCTCAGCCGCATCAGCCTGTTTACCAGCAGGATCCGGCGCTAGCCGTAGAACCGGAAGCCCCTCATGGAGAGGCGAAGCGTCCGCCGATGTATTACTTCGAGGAAGTCGAAGAGAAGCGCGCGCGCGAACGGGAACTGTTGGAGTCCTGGTATCAGCCGATACCAGAACCGGCAAGCCCGGTAGCAACCAAACCGTTCACGCCGCCGGCTACACCATCTATGCCATCAGCAGATGCCTCAGCCGTAACGGCAGTGGCTGCTGGCGTTCATCAGGCGACTACCTCTGGCGCCGCCGCTGCAGCCGTCTCAACGGCATCAGCCGCAGCGTCAGCAGCTGCTGATGCCGCCCCGCTCTTCAGCCCGGCCTCTACCGGCCCTCGGGTGCAAGTTAAAGAAGGTATTGGCCCGAAACTTCCGCGCCCGAATCGCGTGCGCGTGCCGACGCGCCGGGAACTGGCTTCTTACGGAATTAAACTGCCGTCTCAGCGTATTGCTGAAGAGCGCGCGCGTCAGGCCGAGCTGGAACATCATTACGATAACGAGCCGCTGAGCGACGAAGAAGCCGATGCGCTGGAACAAGACGAACTGGCGCGCCAGTTTGCCGCTACCCAGCAGCAGCGCTATGGCGAGACTTACGAATCAGCGAGCGTTGAACAGGACGAAGACGATGCTGCCGAAGCGGAGCTGGCGCGCCAGTTTGCCGCGACTCAGCAGCAGCGCTATGCCAGCGAACAGCCACCGGGAGCGAATCCATTCTCGCCGGCTGACTATGCGTTTTCACCCATGAAAACGCTGGTAAATGAAGGGCCGAGCGAGCCGCTGTTTACGCCGACGCCGGAAGCGCAGCCGCAGCAACCGGCCCCGCAGTATCAGCAACCCGCGCCGTCGCAGCAGGCTTATCAGCCAGTTCCGCAGCAGCCCGTTCCGCAGCAGCAGGCTTACCAGCCGGTGCAACAGCCGGCGGCACCGCAGCAGCATGCGCCTCAACAGCAGGCCTGGCAGCCTGCACAGCAGCCAATGCAGCAGCAGCCTGCTCAACAACCAATGCAGCAGCCGGTCGCTCCGCAGGGCTATCAGCAGCCGCAGCAGGCAGCTCAACCGCCAGCGCCGCCACAGGATAGCCTGATCCATCCACTGCTGATGCGCAATGGCGATAGCCGTCCTCTGCAAAGGCCGACGACGCCGCTGCCGTCGCTGGATCTGCTGACTCCGCCGCCGAGTGAAGTTGAACCGGTTGATACCTTTGCCCTTGAGCAGATGGCACGGCTGGTTGAAGCGCGTCTCGCCGATTTCCGCATCAAAGCGGATGTGGTGAACTACTCGCCGGGTCCGGTTATTACCCGCTTCGAGCTGAACCTGGCGCCTGGCGTGAAAGCCGCGCGTATCTCTAACCTGTCGCGCGACCTGGCGCGTTCACTGTCGACCGTCGCGGTGCGTGTGGTCGAGGTTATTCCTGGCAAACCGTACGTTGGTCTGGAATTGCCGAATAAGAAACGTCAGACCGTGTACCTGCGAGAAGTGCTCGACTGCCCGAAATTCCGTGAAAACCCATCACCGCTCACCGTGGTGCTGGGGAAAGACATTGCCGGCGATCCGGTGGTGGCCGATCTGGCGAAAATGCCGCACCTGCTGGTTGCCGGTACTACCGGTTCCGGTAAGTCAGTCGGCGTTAACGCCATGATCCTCAGCATGCTCTACAAAGCGCAGCCGGAAGATGTACGTTTCATCATGATCGACCCGAAAATGCTGGAACTGTCGGTATACGAAGGTATTCCGCACCTGTTGACGGAAGTGGTCACCGACATGAAAGACGCGGCCAATGCGCTGCGCTGGAGCGTCAACGAGATGGAACGTCGCTACAAGCTGATGTCGGCGCTGGGCGTGCGTAATCTGGCGGGTTACAACGAGAAAATCGCCGAAGCCGCGCGTATGGGGCGTCCGATTCCGGATCCGTACTGGAAGCCTGGCGACAGCATGGATGCCGTTCATCCGGTGCTGGAAAAACTGCCGTACATCGTGGTGCTGGTGGATGAATTCGCCGATCTGATGATGACCGTCGGCAAGAAGGTTGAAGAGCTGATCGCACGTTTGGCGCAGAAAGCGCGTGCGGCGGGGATCCATCTGGTGCTGGCGACGCAGCGTCCGTCGGTTGACGTGATTACCGGGCTTATCAAGGCCAACATCCCGACGCGTATCGCCTTTACTGTATCGAGCAAAATCGACTCGCGGACCATTCTCGATCAGGGCGGCGCTGAATCGCTGCTCGGCATGGGGGATATGCTCTATTCCGGGCCGAACTCTACCATGCCGGTGCGCGTACACGGCGCGTTTGTGCGTGACCAGGAAGTGCACGCGGTGGTTCAGGACTGGAAAGCGCGCGGTCGACCGCAGTATGTCGACGGCATCACCTCCGATAGCGAAAGCGAAGGCGGCGGCGGTGGTTTCGATGGTGCCGAGGAACTGGATCCATTGTTCGATCAGGCAGTCAACTTCGTGACCGAGAAACGCAAAGCGTCGATTTCTGGGGTACAGCGTCAGTTCCGCATCGGTTATAACCGCGCGGCGCGCATCATCGAACAGATGGAAGCGCAGGGGATCGTCAGTGAACAGGGCCATAACGGTAATCGTGAAGTCCTGGCGCCGCCGCCGTTCGAGTAAGTGCAAAGTTCGGTAAATAAGCGCAAAATCAGCCTGTTCTGCTATTCCTTCGCGGTCGACGGCCCTACATTAGGAGTAGAACAGGCTCCCGCGTCGGGAGTGACGCACAATAAGGATCAACAATGAAAAAACTTGCAATCACCTGTGCATTACTGTCTGGCTTCGTCGTAAGCCAGGTATGGGCGGACGCCGCCGGCGATTTAAAAAGCCGTCTGGATAAAGTCAGCAGCTTCCACGCCAGCTTCACCCAGAAAGTAACCGATGCAAGCGGTAATGCCGTGCAGGACGGGCAGGGCGATCTGTGGGTGAAACGCCCGAACCTGTTCAACTGGCACATGACCCAGCCGGATGAAAGCGTCCTGGTTTCTGATGGCAAAACGCTGTGGTTCTACAACCCGTTTGTTGAACAAGCGACCGCGACCTGGCTGAAAAATGCCACCGGCAATACGCCGTTCATGCTGATTGCCCGCAACCAGTCCGCCGACTGGCAGCAGTACAATATTAAACAAAACGGTGATGACTTCGTGCTGACGCCGAAAAGCGGTAGCGGCAACCTGAAGCAGTTCACGATCAATGTCGGTCGTGACGGCACCATCCATCAGTTCAGCGCCGTCGAGCAGGACGACCAGCGCAGCAGCTACCAGCTGAAGTCGCAGCAGAATGGCGCCGTCGACGCATCTAAGTTCACCTTTACGCCGCCGCAAGGGGTTACGGTGGACGATCAACGTAAGTAGAGGCGAATGTGAGCAACTTTTCGCTCGATTTTTCCGACAATGCGTTTCAACCTCTGGCCGCCCGTATGCGGCCAGAAAATTTAGCGCAGTACATTGGTCAGCAGCACCTGCTGGCGCCGGGCAAACCGCTACCGCGGGCGATTGAAGCCGGACATCTGCATTCCATGATCCTTTGGGGGCCTCCGGGTACCGGCAAAACCACCCTGGCGGAGGTTATTGCCCGGTATGCTAACGCCGATGTAGAACGTATCTCTGCGGTGACGTCGGGCGTGAAAGAGATCCGCGAGGCCATTGAGCGCGCGCGGCAAAACCGCAACGCCGGGCG
Source organism: uncultured Klebsiella sp. (assembly GCA_902490055.1). Lineage (GTDB taxonomy): Bacteria > Pseudomonadota > Gammaproteobacteria > Enterobacterales > Enterobacteriaceae > Klebsiella. The sequence continues at coordinate 5,253 of CABUCP010000198.1, forward strand.
GCGGACAATCCTGTTTGTCGACGAAGTGCATCGCTTTAACAAAAGCCAGCAGGACGCATTTTTGCCGCATATTGAAGACGGCACGATCACCTTTATTGGCGCGACTACCGAAAACCCTTCCTTTGAGCTTAACTCCGCGCTGCTTTCCCGCGCCCGCGTCTATCTGCTGAAATCGCTGACCACGGAAGATATTGAACAGGTTCTTGACCAGGCGATGGGCGACAAAGCCCGTGGCTACGGCGGGCAAGATATTGTCCTGCCAGATGAAACACGCAAGGCCATTGCCGAACTGGTAAATGGTGATGCGCGCCGGGCGCTGAATACGCTGGAAATGATGGCCGATATGGCCGAAAACGATGATTCAGGCAAGCGGGTGCTGAAAGCCGAGCTGCTGACCGAAATCGCCGGTGAACGCAGCGCGCGGTTTGATAACAAAGGCGACCGTTTTTACGATCTGATCTCCGCACTGCATAAGTCGGTGCGCGGGAGCGCGCCGGATGCGGCGCTGTATTGGTATGCGCGGATTATTACGGCAGGCGGCGACCCGCTATACGTCGCCCGTCGCTGCCTGGCCATCGCGTCGGAAGATGTCGGCAATGCCGATCCGCGCGCCATGCAGGTAGCGATTTCCGCATGGGATTGCTTTACCCGCGTCGGACCGGCGGAAGGAGAGCGGGCCATCGCCCAGGCGATTGTCTATCTGGCCTGCGCGCCGAAGAGCAACGCGGTCTATACCGCCTTTAAGGCGGCGCTGGCCGATGCTCGCGAGCGCCCTGACTACGACGTACCGGTGCATTTACGCAATGCGCCGACCAAACTCATGAAAGAAATGGGCTATGGTCAGGAGTATCGCTACGCGCATGATGAACCTAACGCTTATGCCGCCGGCGAGCAGTATTTCCCACAGGAAATGGGGCAAACGCGCTATTATCAGCCGACAAACAGAGGGCTTGAGGGCAAAATCGCTGAAAAGCTCGCCTGGCTTGCCGAACTGGATCAAAATAGCCAGATAAAACGCTACCGCTAATTGTGGCGTTGCGGTAAGGTTATTACCTATATTTCCGTGGCCGTAGTTTGCGGCCATT
>CABUCP010000199.1 GCA_902490055.1 uncultured Klebsiella sp.
CATTATCTTCTACAACCTGCCGATGCTCTTCGCGATTGGCTCGGCGGTCGGTCTGGCGTCGGAGTCGGGCATCGCGGCGCTATCGGCGGCGGTCTCTGTTTTCGTCACCAACATCACCATCGGTACCGTCCTCGGTATTACGCCGGAAATGGCCGCTCAGGGCGGGAAATACGCCATGGTAGTCGGCATCCCGACGCTGCAGATGGGAGTGTTCGGCGGGCTAATCTGCGGGATCCTCTCCGCCTGGTGCTACAACCGTTTCCACACGTTGCAACTGCCGGAATTCCTCGGCTTCTTCTCCGGTAAGCGCTTCGTGGCGATTGCCACGGCTTTCTTGTCGTTCATTCTCGGGCTGCTGCTGCCTTACGTCTGGCAACATATCCAGGCCGGTATCGACTCGCTGTCGATGGTGATTAACGGCGATAATCAGGCGGCCTCCACCTTTATCTTCGGCCTCGTTGAACGCGCGCTGATCCCGCTGGGCCTGCACCATATCTGGTACCCTTCCTTCTGGTATTCTTTCGGCGACTACACCACTCAGGCGGGTCAGATGATCCACGGCGACCAGACAATCTGGTTCAAAATGCTGGAAGAAGGCGTGAAATCCTTTAGCACCGACAGCTATCAAAACGCCGGTAAGTTTATGCAGGGCGAATTCCCGCTGATGCTGTTTGCGCTGCCGGCCGCCTGTCTGGCGATGTATCACGAAGCGCATACGAAAAATAAAAAAATCGCCGCCGGTATTCTGTTTTCCGCCGCGCTGACCTGCTTCCTGACCGGCATCACCGAACCCGTAGAGTTCACCTTTATCTTCGTGGCGCCGATCCTCTACGTCTTCAACGCCATCATGGCCGGTCTCTCCTACATGGCGATGTACCTGCTGCATGCGCACATTGCCAAGTCGTTCTCCGCCGGGCTTATCGACTATATCTCCTTCGGTATCCTGCCTTCGTTGAACGGTTATCAAACCAACTTCCTTAGTGCGGTGATTGTTGGCGTGCCGATGGCGCTGATTTATTATTTCACCTTCCGTTTCGTGATTCGTCGCTTCGATGTGAAAACGCCGGGGCGTACCGATATCACCGTAACGGCCGATGATAAAACCGATGCCGAACTGGCTACCGAAATCGTCACCCTGCTCGGCGGCTCGCAGAATATCGACTCCGTCGGCGCCTGCATCACCCGCCTGCGTCTCGAGGTCTCCGAGCGTGATGCGGTGGATAAAGATGGCCTCAACGGTATCGGCGCGCGCGGCGTGGTCTTCGTCGGCGATAACGGCATCCAGATTATTTTTGGCGCCAGAGCGCAATTTATCGCCCAAACCATGTCGGGGATGATTGGCAAATAACCAGAAGATGTTATGGTGTGGAAGATCGCTTATCTCAGGTTTGCGATCTTCTGCTATCTGACTGTCATAAAAGCGTTTTCATGGAGTGATTTTGAAGAAAGTCAGCATTATCGATGTGGCGAAACTGGCCGGCGTCTCCGTTTCTACGGTCTCGTTGGTATTACGTCAGAAAGGGAAAATCTCCGACGCCACTATCGAAAAAGTCAATGCTGCCATCCAGGAGCTCGGCTATATACATAACGTCGCCGCCGCCAACCTTCGCGCTAACACCACCAACCTGATCGGCCTGATTTTACGCGATTTCAACGATAGTTTTTCCATCAAAGTGATGGCCAACATCGTGCAAGAGCTGGAAAAACAGGGCTACATGGTGTTTCTCGGCCAGCCGCTTAACGATAGCGACTACCTGGAACGCTGCCTGCTGTCGTTTAAGCAACAAGGCGTCGCCGGAGTGATTTATCTTGATGCCGATACCACCCGCAGCACGCTACCGCAAGCGCTGCTACAGTATCCACTGCCGCTGGTCGCGGTCTCGCAAACACCGCTAGCCGGCAGCCGCGACCAGGTGGTCCGCGATAACCGCCAGGCCGCCAGCATCGCCGCGCGTTATTTAATAGAACGCGGCCATCGCTATATTGCCTACATCGGCGGACAGGAAAACGATTTGATTCGCCAGCAGCGGTTGCTCGGTTTTTACAGCACGCTGGAGAAAAACGGCATATCGGTGCGGGAGGCGTTTGCCCCAGCATGTAGCGATAACACCCAGGCCGCGGGTATTGCCACCCGTCAGTTGCTGGAAAAGAACAACGCCATTACCGCGCTGCTCTGCCATTCGCCGGATGCGATGATTGGCTGTCTCAACGGTATTCATCAGGTAGGACGGACGGTGGGGAAAGATGTGTTTCTCACCCAGCAGGTAGCGCTGGTTGGCTTTGAAGATATGATGCACGTGAATTTGACCTCGCCGTCTTTCACCTACGTTTCTTCCGCCAGCGAAGAGACCGGACGCCAGGCCGCCGCGTTAATAATCCGCAAGATCAAAGAACCTACGCTGCCGACGCAGCACATCACGCTCTCCGGGCAGCTTATCGCCCGCGAATCCGCCTAACAATGCCCGACCCGCCGGGACAACCCAGCGGGCCGGTCAACGTAATTACAGCAGTTGAGCCAGACGATTGATATCGGACTGAATCGCCCCGGCGGTAACATCGCGGCCGGCGCCCGGCCCGCGGATCACCATGGGGTTATCGCGATACCAGCGGCTCTCGATGGCGAAGACGTTATCGCACGGCAGTAGCGCCGCCAGCGGATGTTCCTGACGGACGGCTTCCACCCCAACGCGCGCCTTGCCGTTGGCGTCGAAACGCGCTACGTAGCGCAACACCAGACCCATTTCGCGGGCGGCTTCAAGGCGCTGCAGCATCTGCTCGTTCAGCTCTTCGCCGTTCTCAAAAAAGTGATCGACCGAGCCTTCTTCGCAATGCGCCGGAACCAGTGACTCCACGCGCACCTGATCCGGTTCGATATCGTAACCGGCTTCGCGCGCCAGGATCACCAGCTTGCGCATCACGTCTTTCCCCGCCAGGTCAACGCGCGGGTCCGGCTCCGTCAGCCCCTGCTGCCAGGCCTGATCCACCAGCTCGGTGAACGGCACGGTGCCGTCGAACTGCAGGAACAGCCAGGAAAGCGTACCGGAGAAAATACCGCTCAAGCCGAGAATGGTATCCCCGCTATCAATCAGATCGCGTACCGTGTGGTTGACCGGTAATCCAGCGCCGACGGTGGCGTTATACAGCCAGTGACGGCCGGTCTTTTCGAAGGCGTCGTGGATCTGGCGATACTTATCGCTACTGCTGGCGCCTGCCAGCTTGTTGGCGCTGATCACGTGGAAACCGTGGCTGGCGAAATCCAGATACTGATCGGCAAGCTGTTCGCTGGCGGTCACGTCCAGCACCACTAAATCATCGTAGGGGTGCGCGCGCATCCACAGGAACAGCGACTCTTCATCCTGTTCAACGGCTTCATCTTCGAAGAACGCTAATGCGCGACTGGCATCCAGACCTTCATAGTTCAGCAGGCTGCGGCGGCTATCCACCACCCCGGCCAGAAGGAATTCAAAACCGGTGCGGGCGGAAAGCGTGCTCTGTTCGCGGGCGAACAGCTCCAGCCAGCGGGAACCGATATTGCCTTTGCCGAACAGCACCAGGCCGATGCGTTTCTCGGCGCGGAATACGGAGTGGTGCAGCCCCTGAATCAGGCTCTCGGTTGGGCCGGCGCGCAGTACCGCCACCAGGCTGATACCCTCTTCCGACTGCCAGGTAAATTCAACCGGCTGCCCTTTCAGCTGTTGCCAGAAGCGGTGGCAGTGCAGTGGATTGCGGGTTACGCCCGCGCCGACCATCGCCACCAGCGCCAGCTTCTGACGCAGACGCAGCTCGCCCGGCAGGCCCGCTTCATCCAGCAGCTTCAGCGCGCTGTCGGCAACTTCGGAGGTATAGCAAAACTGCAGCAGCTTACGGTCGGCATGCACGCCCACCGCCAGCGGGCGCAGCTGAGCGCGTTTGAAAATCTGATCCAGCTCTTTATGCGCCAGTTTGAAATCCTGACCGGCCGGCACCTGGAATTCCACCAGGCAGACATCATCGTGGCTGGTGACGATACGCGCGCCGGTACCGGAAGCCAGCACGCGTTCAATGCGCGTGGAACCCTGGTCCGGGGTATAGCTGCAGCGTAGCTGTAAGTCGATATCGCTGCCGGAGACCGGCTGCAGCGTACGCGCATGCAGCACCGGCGCCGCCAGACGCGCCAGCTCGCTGGCTTCATCAAGGCGCAGCAGCGGCAGCAGGCAAGCATCTTTCACCTTACGCGGGTCGGCGCTATAGACCCCGGCCACATCGCTCCAGATGGTGACGCGAGAGGCGCCTGCCAGCGCGCCAATTTGGGTCGCGGAGTAGTCAGAACCGTTACGCCCCAGCAGCACGGTTTCACCGGCATTGTTGCGGGCGATAAAACCGGTAACCACTAAACGCTTGTTCGGGTGCTGAGCCATCAGCTGCTGCAACAACGGGTACGACAAACCTTCGTCGACCTGAGGCTGCGCGGCGCGTTCCGCGCGCAGGAAAGCGCGCGCATCAAGCCAGGCGGCTTCCACGCCGAGATGGTTGAGTACCGCCGCCATCAGGCGCGCGGACCATACTTCACCGTGGCCGACAACTTCGGCATACACCGCATCGGTGACGCCGCCGTCCAGCAGGGCCGCCAGACGTTCGAGATCGTGGATAAATGTCGCAATGAGCGCATCGGCCGCGTCGGCCGGCAGTAGCGCGGCGATCAGATCCATTTGATAGCGACGCAGCGCTTGCTGTACCTGATGCGCAGAAAGACGGTCGGTCTGGCTTAGCTGCAGCCAGCTAATCAGCTGGTTGGTGGTGCTACCGGCGGCGGAGACGACCATCATATCGCCTGCCTGTGCATAGTCGGTCATGATCCCCGCGACGCGCAGGTAACATTTCGCATCCGCTAAACTACTCCCACCAAATTTGTGCAGCTGACGACCTTTCGCCCCTGCCTGCGCATTCACACTCATCTTTATTCCTCGTTTGCTGCCCGGAAGCCATTTTCCAGGTCGGCAATTAAATCTTCACCATCTTCAATACCGGTCGAAATACGCAGGAGCGTTTCCGAGATCCCTGCCGCCGCGCGCGCTTCCGGCGCCATGCCCGCGTGCGTCATCGTCGCCGCATGGGAAATCAGGCTCTCAACGCCCCCTAGCGATTCCGCCAGCGTAAATAGCGATAAACCGCTCAAGAAGCGACGCAGCGTCTGCTCATCGCCATCGAGCTCGAAGCTTAGCATCGCCCCAAAACCTTTTTGCTGACGCGCCGCAATCTCGTGCCCCTGATTTTCCGGCAGGGACGGATGATACAGCTTTTTCACCAGCGGCTGGGTTTTCAGATAGTCGACTATCGCCTGCGCGTTGCGCTGCGCCACTTCCATTCGCGGAGAAAGGGTACGCAAACCACGTAATAACAGATAGCTATCAAACGCCCCGCCGGTCACGCCGATATTATTCGCCCACCATGCCAGTTCGGTGACAGTTTCAGGATCTTTGGCAATCACCACCCCAGCCACCACGTCAGAGTGGCCGTTCAGGTATTTAGTGCATGAATGGAGCACCAGATCGGCGCCAAGCGCCAGCGGGTTTTGCAACGCCGGGCTCAGGAAGGTGTTATCCACCACGCTCACCGCGCCAGCCTCGCGCGCCAGCCCGCAGATTTTCGCAATATCGACCACCCGCAGCAACGGATTGCTGGGGCTTTCGACCAGCACCAGCTTCGGTTGTTCCGCTAATGCTTCACGTAATGCCTGTTCATCGCTTTGATCGACAAAGCGCACACGATAGCAGCCGCGTTTCGCCAGGCTGTCAAACAGACGATAGCTGCCGCCGTAGCAGTCGTGCGGCGCCACCAGCAGATCGCCTGGCTTCAGGAACACCGTGGTCACCAGCAGGATAGCCGACATTCCGGTATTGGTCAGCACCGCGCCCGCGCCGCCTTCCAGCTCCGCCAGCGCGCGCTGCACCACGTCGCGGGTTGGATTACCGCGGCGGGAATAGTCGTGGGCGCGAGGTTCATTGAAACCGGTGAAATTATAGGTGCTGGAGAGATGAATGGGCGGGACAACGCAACCGTACTGTTCGTCGTCATTTAAACCGCTACGCACTGCGATGGTGGCCTGTTTACGCGTCATGTTGGACAGTTCCTGGGCTGAATCGGTAAGAAGTCAGGTTCCAGAGTAATCATTGTCACAATAGACGTCAATACATCTGGACATCTAAACTTCTTTGCGTATAGATTGAGCAAAAGACAAATAGCCGTTAAAATTATATGCATTAGCGCACGTCGGTAGCGGCTTATCTCATGTCAGAAAGCGCGCTCATACGGTAAACTACGCGCCATTATGGCCGGAAGCATGTTCTGGCCCTTAAC
>CABUCP010000200.1 GCA_902490055.1 uncultured Klebsiella sp.
CACTATCGGAGGTGAAGAATGCCGTTGTTAGATAGTTTCACAGTCGACCATACCCGAATGGAAGCGCCTGCGGTGCGCGTCGCGAAGAAAATGAACACGCCGCACGGCGATCAAATCACCGTTTTCGATCTGCGATTCTGCGTACCAAACCAGGAAGTCATGCCGGAACGCGGTATTCATACCCTGGAGCACCTGTTTGCCGGTTTCATGCGCGATCACCTGAACGGTAATGGCGTAGAAATTATCGACATCTCTCCGATGGGCTGCCGCACCGGGTTTTACATGAGCCTGATTGGCACGCCGGACGAACAGCGCGTTGCCGATGCCTGGAAAGCGGCGATGGCTGATGTGCTGAAAGTAAAAGATCAGACTCAAATCCCGGAGCTGAACGTTTACCAGTGCGGAACTTACACCATGCACTCGCTGCAGGAAGCGCAGGATATCGCTCGTCACATCATCGAACGTGATGTTCGCATCAACAGCAACGATGAGCTGGCGCTGCCGAAAGAAACACTGCAAGAACTGCACATCTAGTGCGCCTGCTACGGCCCGGTCATCGTGCCGGGCCGCTATTCTCTCATCATGTCGACAACGTACTCCTTTTCTTTTGAACACCGCGCACTGGTGCCTTTTGCCCACGATTATGCCCACGGCGACAGCGAGCCGATGCATCGCCACGACTGCGCGCAGCTGCTGCATACCCTCAGTGGCGTGGTTCGGGTGGAAACGCCGGTCGGGTTCTGGGTGGTGCCGCCGGGGCGCGGCGTCTGGCTACCGGCGGGCACGCCGCACGCGCTGCGGATAACCGGCAACGTCGCCGCGCGCACGCTGTTTATCGATCCGCTGGCCCGCGCCGATCTGCCGTCATCTTGCCAGATCGTGCAGATCTCACCGCTGCTGCGCGAACTGATCGTCGCCTCGCTGGCGCTGACGGAGCGTTATTATCCCGGTACCCGCGATGAACGTATCTATGAGCTGATCCTCGATGAGATCCGCGGGATGACGGTGCTGCCGTTTGGTCTGCCGGAGCCACACGCTGAGGGTCTGCGACGATTATGCCAGCGGGTGCGCGAAGCGCCCGGCGAGCCATGGGCCAGTCATCAGGCGGCGCAAGCAAGCGGAATGAGCGAGCGTACCCTGAACCGCCATTTTCAACAGCAGACCAGCCTGACGTGGAGCGAGTGGGTGCGCCGGGCAAAACTAATGGAAGCGCTCGTTCGCCTGGCGCAGGGGCAGTCGGTACTGCGAGTAGCGCTGGATCTCGGCTACGGCAGCCACAGCGCATTTAGCGCCATGTTCCGCCGGGTGATGGGGACCGCTCCCAGCGACTATTTTCGCCAGTCGGATTAATCCTTGCCGCTAACCGCATTGCACAACGCCTGCAGCGAAGCGCGGGCGACATCATTATCAATTCCTACCCCCCAGCGGCTTTCACCATCAGGGAAAATACAGCGGATGTAGGCCACCGAGCGGCTGTCGCTGCGCGCCCCTAGCGTGTGTTCATGGTAGTCCTTAATAACGAAATGACGTTTTAAGAGCGCGCTCAGGCCGCTGGCGGCGGCAGACAACAGGCCATTGCCGCGGCCATGCAGCCGACGAGTTTCGCCATTAATCCGCAGCGCGGCATGCAGCGACAGCTCGCCATCCTGCTGACCGTCGCTCTGGTAGTCGAGTAACGCCAGCGCCGGCTGCGTCAGCAGGCCATAGCGGGTGCGGAACAGCAGCCACAGCGCGTTATGGGTCATCTCTTTGCCATGGCTATCCGTCTCTTGCTGGACATATTGGCTGAAGTCCTGCTGCAGAGCCCGCGGCAGCTTAAGACCGTGGTTCTGTTCTATCAGCCACGCGCTGCCGCTTTTGCCTGACTGGCTGTTAACGCGGATCACCGCTTCATAGCTGCAGCCGATATCCTGCGGGTCGATAGGCAGATAAGGCATTTGCCAGCGCTCGCCCGGCTGACGGGCATCAAAACCTTTTTTAATCGCATCCTGGTGCGAGCCGGAAAACGCGGTATAGGCCAGGCTTCCTGCCCATGGATGACGCGGGTGCACCGGCAGTTGGTTGCAGTTTTCGACAGTCTCCACCACCCGATTCATTTGCATGAAGCGCAACTGCGGATCCACGCCCTGGCTGTACAGGTTCATCGCCAGCGTCACCAGGCAGACGTTGCCGGTACGCTCGCCGTTGCCGAACAGACAGCCTTCTACGCGATCGGCGCCGGCCATCACCGCCAGTTCGGCGCTGGCGACGCCGGTACCGCGATCGTTATGCGGATGGACGCTGATACAGACATCGTTCCGGCGCGAGAAGTGGCGGCAAAAATGCTCAATCTGATCGGCGTAAACGTTAGGCGTGTTGACCTCGACGGTTGCCGGTAGATTGATAATCATCGGCCGCTCGGCGCAGGGTTGCCAGATTTCCGCCACCGCTTCGCAGATTTCGAGCGCGAATTCCGGCTCGGTAAAACAGAACGTTTCCGGTGAATATTCGTATTGCCAATGGGTGTCGGGCTGCTGTTCGCACTGCTGGCGGATGAGTCGGGTAGCGCGAGTGGCGAGGTCAACAATCTCGGCCTTTTCCATGCCGAAGACCAGCTCGCGAAACAACGGCGCGGTGGCATTATACAGATGGACGGTGGCGCGTCGGGCGCCGCGCAGCGCGTCAAAGGTTCGCAGGATGAGCTCTTCACGCGCCTGGGTCAGCACCTGAATGGTGACATCTTCGGGGATACGCCGTTCGTCAATCAGCTGGCGGACGAAGTTAAAATCGGTTTGCGAGGCGGAAGGGAAGGCGACCTCAATTTCTTTAAAGCCGCACTCCAGCAGCAATTCCCAAAATTGTAACTTACGCGCGGCGTCCATCGGTTCGGCCAGCGCCTGATTACCGTCGCGCAAATCGGTAGAGAGCCAGCGCGGGGCGGCGGTGATTTGCCGGTCAGGCCAGCGGCGGTCGGGCAGGGCGATGGGCGGATAGGGGCGGTATTTTTCGTAAGGCGTAGTCAGCATGGTGTTCTCCTGTAGTCGGAGCTTTATCCTGCATGACATAACGCATTGGCGGCTTTAGCGAAATGGACAGAAGCTAGCGCGAAATGGACAAGTTTGCGGCAATAAAAAAGGGATCCGCAGATCCCTTTTGTTGATACTTAGTGCGCGCCTCCACCGCCGCCGCCGGCGCTGAACGGCGGCTTGGCGAACCACACCAGGCTGAGCAAGAGGATAAAGATGCCCGCCGAGACCCAGAAGATTTCGTTGGCCGAGATAATCAACCCCTGGTTGGTTATCTGCTGGGCTATCCAGCCGGAAGCCTGCTGCTGGGTCATCCCCAGCCCCTGCAGCTGATCGTACATCTGCTGGGCATTGGGGTTGAATGGCGTCACCGATTCGGTGAGCTGCGCATGGTGCAACGCCTCGCGGTTGGTCCACATCGTCGTGGTAATCGAGGTGCCGATGGAGCCGGCCAGGGTTCGGGTAAAGTTCGACAAACTCGATGCCGCCGCCAGCCGTTCCGGCGGCAGGCCGGAGAGAGTGATGGTGGTCAACGGCATGAAGAAACAAGCTACCGCGAAGCCCTGGATAAACTGCGGCCAGGCCGAAGCGCCGAAGTCCATGCCCGGTTCAAAGGTCCATGCGCGCCAGTAGAAGCACACCGCATACATAATAAAGCTGAAGGTCACCAGCCGTCGCATATCGAGCTTATGGGCAAAGCGGCCGATAATCGGCGACAGAATAACCGGGATCACGCCGACCGGCGCCGAAGCCAAGCCGGCCCAGGTGGCGGTGTAGCCATATACCTCCTGCAATAGCTGCGGCAAAAGTACAATCGCGCCGAAGTAGAGCATGTAGGCCAGGCTGATACACAAACAGCCGATGGTAAAGTTGCGCGACTTAAACAGCGACAGGTCGACTATCGGGTTATCGTCGGTGAGCTCCCAGACGATCAGGAAGCTTATCGCCACCACCGCCACGATGGTCAGGATGATAATCTCATTGGAAGCAAACCAGTCGAGCTCTTTGCCTCGGTCGAGCATGACCTGCAGGCTACCGATACCGATCACCAGCAGGGCCAGCCCCACGCCGTCGATACGCCGCTGTTCGGTGCGGGTTTCGCGATTGCGCAGGGTTTGCAGGGTCATGATCACCACCGCCACGCCAATCGGCACGTTGATGAAGAAGATCCAGCCCCAGTGGTAGTTATCGCTGATATAGCCGCCCAGGATTGGGCCGCAAATCGGCGCGACGATTACCGTCATCGACCACAGCGCCAGCGCGATGGAGCGCTTTGCCGGCGGGTAGTTGCTGAGCAGCAGACTCTGCGACAGCGGGATCAGCGGACCGGCGACGATCCCCTGAATCACGCGGAAGAAAATCAGCATCGTCAGGCTGTTCGACACCCCGCAGGCCCAGGAGGCGATGGCGAAGGCTATTGTCGACCAGACGAAAAGCCTCACTTCACCGACGCGCTTCGCCAGCCAGCCGGTAATCGGAATGGAGATAGCGTTCGCCACCCCGAACGAGGTGATAACCCAGGTCCCCTGGCTCAGCGACGAGCCGAGGTTCCCGGCAATCGTCGGAATGGCCACGTTGGCGATAGTGGAGTCCAGCACCTGCATGAACGTCGCCAGCGACAGCGCAATGGTCATAATGACCAGCTGTGCGCCTTCGAGCGGTTTTTGCTGTTGCATTACGCTCACCCCGAATTATCCGGCGTTGGCCTGGATGATACCGTCGATCAGTTTATTAACCGGCTCCAGGCCGATTTCACGGGCATTACTTTCATAGACCGGCGAGCTACGCACCTGGCTTGCCAGCATTTCGCCTTCGCGATTGCTGGTATTGACTTCAACCAGCGTCGACAGGCCGATGCGCAGCGGATGCTGCGCCAGCTGTTGTGCATCAAGCTCGATACGCACCGGCAGACGCTGGACGACTTTGATCCAGTTACCGGTGGCGTTCTGTGCCGGGAGCAGGGAGAAGGCGCTACCGGTACCCATATCCAGGCCGACCACTTTACCGGTGTACTTCACATCATCGCCGTATATATCACTGATGATTGTCGCCGGTTGGCCGATACGCATATGCGCAAGCTGGGTCTCTTTAAAGTTAGCGTCAACCCACAGGTTGGTCGCCGGAACGACCGCCATCAGCGGGGTGGTGGTGCCAATCTGCGCGCCAGGCTGAACCGAACGGCGGGAAACGTAGCCGCTAATCGGGCTGACGATTTGCGTACGCTGCAGCGCCAGCCAGGCGTTGCGTACTTCGGTCGCCGCCTGCAGAACCGCCGGCTGCAGTTCCAGTTTGGTGCCCAGCACGATCGCCTGGTTGGCATTGTACTGCTGAATCGCGACGTCGAGTTCGGCCTGCGCGCTGGCGACGGTATCGCGAGCGTGCTGCAGCTCTTCGCGACCGATCAGGTTCGCGGCGCCCAGCGGGATGCGGCGATTAAGATCTGCCTGCGCCTGGGCAAGAGCGGTTTTTTTGACGTCGATGTTTGCCTGCAGCTGCTTGCTGTTGATCATCTGCTGGCGAGTCTGGCGCACGCTTGCCGCCAACTGGGTTTTGGCTTTCTCAAACGCCTGTTGGGCATCGGTCTGGTCGAGAGTGACCAGCGGATCGCCTTGTTGGACGAAGTCGGTATTGTCGGCCCAGACCTTGGTGACGCTGCCTGAAACCTGCGCCATGATCTGTACCTGGTTCCCTGCTACGTAGGCGTCATCGGTCTCTTCATAATGACGCAGGACCAAAAACCAATAAATGCCGTAGGCTACGGCCACAATAACAAAGAGCAAGGTCAGGAGCAGAAGGGCGCCTTTGCGCTTTCCTTTCTTGCTGCCCGGTTGCTGCGGGGTTTGGCTCTCCGCATTTTCGCTCATCTGATTCTCCACGATTTTACATTCTTATTATTTCACATCGGCTGAGCCGACCTGTTTATCAGAAAGGCCAGCAGAAAATCTGCTGGCCTGACTCTATTCCTTGCAACTCAAAATGTAGGGCGGCTCCGCGCTTAGCGCAGGGATTCCGCCAGCACGCCGTCTTCTTCCATCTGGTCGAGGCGGCCGAGCAGTTTGCGGGTGATGTGCTCCAGCTGGTCTTTTTCCGCCGTGCTTAAGGAAGACCACAGCTGATGCAGGCAGTTGTGCTGCGGAGGTAATACCTCACGCAAGAATTGATGACCTTTGTCGGTCAATTGCAGATGCAGACAGCGACGATCGTTATCGCTTTCACGACGCTCAATCCAGCCGCGCTTTTCCAGCTCGTCGGCGATACGGGTGGCGTTAGTGCGTGACGAACCCAGCGCGCAGCTCAGCTCGGAAGGTTGGATGCTGTGATTTT
>CABUCP010000201.1 GCA_902490055.1 uncultured Klebsiella sp.
AAAGTTGCAACATGATAGATATTTCTATGCAACCGATAAAAGGGCATGACATAGTTAACAGGAGTTCCAGCAATGGGCAGCACCACCATGGGTGTAAAACTTGACGACGCGACGCGCGAGCGTATTAAGTCCGCCGCGAGCCGTATTGACCGCACGCCGCACTGGCTGATTAAACAGGCCATTTTCAATTATCTGGAAAAGCTGGAAAACGACGAGACACTACCTGAGCTGCCGGCGCTGCTCTCCGGCGCCGCCAACGAAAGCGACGAAGCGGGCGCGCCGGCCGACGAGCCATATCAGCCATTCCTCGAATTCGCCGAGCAGATCCTGCCGCAGTCGGTGAGCCGCGCGGCAATCACCGCAGCCTGGCGCCGTCCGGAAACCGATGCGGTACCGATGCTGCTGGAGCAGGCCCGTCTGCCGCAGCCTTTGGCTGAACAGGCGCACAAGCTGGCCTGGCAGTTGGCGGAGAAACTGCGCAACCAGAAAACCGCCAGCGGCCGCGCCGGCATGGTGCAAAGCCTGCTGCAGGAGTTCTCGCTGTCGTCGCAGGAAGGTGTGGCGCTGATGTGCCTGGCCGAAGCGCTGCTGCGCATTCCGGACAAAGCCACCCGCGATGCCTTAATCCGCGATAAAATCAGCAACGGCAACTGGCAGTCGCATATCGGCCGCAGCCCGTCGCTGTTCGTCAACGCCGCCACCTGGGGTCTGCTGTTTACCGGCAAACTGGTGTCGACCCATAACGAAACCAGCCTTTCCCGTTCGCTGAACCGCATTATCGGCAAGAGCGGCGAACCGCTGATCCGCAAAGGCGTTGATATGGCTATGCGCCTGATGGGCGAGCAGTTCGTCACCGGCGAAACCATCGCCGAAGCGCTGGCCAACGCCCGCAAGCTGGAAGAGAAAGGTTTCCGCTACTCCTACGACATGCTTGGCGAAGCCGCGCTGACCGCCGCCGATGCGCAGGCCTATATGGTCTCCTACCAGCAGGCGATCCACGCCATCGGCAAGGCATCTAACGGCCGCGGCATTTATGAAGGCCCGGGCATCTCGATTAAACTCTCCGCCCTGCACCCACGCTATAGCCGCGCGCAGTACGACCGGGTGATGGAAGAGCTCTATCCGCGTCTCAAATCGCTGACGCTACTGGCGCGCCAATATGACATCGGCATTAACATCGACGCCGAAGAGGCCGATCGCCTGGAGATCTCCCTCGATCTGCTGGAAAAACTGTGTTTCGAACCGGAACTGGCCGGCTGGAACGGTATCGGCTTTGTTATTCAGGCCTACCAGAAACGCTGCCCGTTTGTGATAGATTCGCTGATCGACATGGCGACCCGCAGCCGCCGTCGCCTGATGATCCGCCTGGTAAAAGGCGCTTATTGGGACAGCGAAATCAAACGCGCGCAGATGGAAGGGCTGGAAGGCTATCCGGTCTATACCCGCAAGGTCTACACCGACGTCTCCTATCTCGCCTGCGCCAAAAAGCTGCTGGCGGTGCCAAACCTGATTTATCCGCAGTTTGCCACCCACAACGCCCACACGCTGGCCGCGATTTACCAGTTGGCGGGGCAAAACTACTATCCGGGTCAGTACGAATTCCAGTGCCTGCACGGAATGGGCGAACCGCTGTACGAGCAGGTGGTAGGTAAAGTCGCCGACGGCAAACTGAACCGTCCGTGCCGCATTTATGCCCCGGTCGGCACCCATGAAACGCTGCTGGCGTACCTGGTGCGTCGTCTGTTGGAAAACGGCGCCAACACTTCCTTCGTCAACCGTATCGCCGATACCAGCCTGCCGCTGGACGAACTGGTCGCCGACCCGGTCAGCGCGGTAGAAAAACTGGCGCAGCAGGAAGGCCAGGCCGGCCTGCCGCATCCGAAAATTCCGCTGCCGCGCGATCTATACGGCAGCGGCCGCAGCAACTCCGCCGGTCTGGATTTAGCCAACGAACACCGTCTGGCCTCTCTCTCCTCTTCGCTGCTAAACAGCGCGCTGCACAAATGGCAGGCATTGCCGATGCTGGAGCAGCCGGTTGCCGAAGGCGAGATGCAGCCGCTCATCAACCCGGCGGAGCCGAAGGATATCGTCGGTTATGTGCGCGAAACCAGCGACGCCGAGGTGCAGCAGGCGCTGACCAGCGCGATTAACAACGCGCCTATCTGGTTCGCGACGCCGCCGCAGGAGCGCGCCGCCATTCTGGAACGTGCCGCCGTGCTGATGGAAAGCCAGATGCCGACGCTGATGGGGATCCTGGTACGCGAAGCGGGTAAAACCTTCAGCAACGCTATTGCCGAAGTACGCGAAGCGGTTGATTTCCTGCACTACTATGCCGGCCAGGTACGTGATGATTTCGATAATGAAACCCACCGTCCGCTGGGCCCGGTAGTCTGTATCAGCCCATGGAACTTCCCGCTGGCTATCTTTACGGGCCAGATTGCCGCGGCGCTGGCTGCGGGCAATAGCGTACTGGCCAAACCGGCCGAACAGACGCCGCTGATTGCCGCCCAGGGTGTGGCAATTCTGCTGGAGGCCGGCGTACCGCCGGGCGTTATTCAACTGCTGCCGGGCCGCGGGGAAACCGTCGGCGCCGCGCTGACTTCTGATGAGCGCGTGCGCGGGGTGATGTTTACCGGCTCTACCGAAGTCGCCACGCTGCTACAACGCAACATCGCCAACCGCCTTGATGCGCAGGGTCGCCCGACGCCGCTTATCGCCGAAACCGGCGGGATGAACGCGATGATCGTTGACTCATCGGCGCTCACCGAACAGGTGGTTATCGATGTACTGGCTTCGGCTTTCGACAGCGCCGGACAGCGCTGCTCCGCCCTACGCGTGCTCTGCCTGCAGGAAGAGGTCGCCGACCATACGCTGACCATGCTGCGCGGCGCGATGGGCGAATGCCGGATGGGCAACCCGGGACGCCTGACCACCGACATCGGCCCGGTTATCGATGCGGAAGCAAAAGAGAATATCGAACGCCATATTCAGACGCTGCGCGCCAAAGGGCGCAATGTCTTCCAGGCGGTGCGTGAAAATAGCGAAGATGCGCGCGAATGGAATCACGGTACCTTCGTTCCGCCAACGCTTATCGAACTCGATAGTTTCGACGAACTGAAAAAAGAGGTCTTCGGCCCGGTTCTGCACGTGGTGCGCTACAACCGTAACGAGCTGGATAAACTGGTTGAGCAGATCAACGCTTCCGGCTATGGCTTGACTCTCGGCGTGCATACCCGCATCGATGAGACCATCGCTCAGGTGACCGGCAGCGCGAAAGTCGGCAACCTGTACGTTAACCGTAATATGGTCGGCGCGGTGGTCGGCGTGCAGCCGTTCGGCGGCGAAGGATTATCGGGCACCGGTCCGAAAGCCGGCGGCCCGCTGTATCTGTACCGCCTGCTCTCCAGCCGTCCTCAGGGGGCCGTTGGCGTCACTCTCGCCCGCCAGGATGCGGAACGACCGCTGGACGCCCAGCTGAAAACGCTGCTGGAAAAACCGCTGCAGGCGCTGCAGCAGTGGGCTGCGGGTCGCCCGGAACTGCAGGCGCTGTGCCAGCAGTACAGCGAACTGGCGCAGAGCGGCACCCAGCGCCTGCTGCCGGGGCCGACCGGCGAACGCAACACCCTGACGCTGATGCCGCGTGACCGCGTGCTGTGCGTGGCGGATAACGAACAGGACGTACTGACCCAGCTGGCAGCGGTCATGGCCGTTGGCTGTGAAGTACTGTGGCCGGATAGCGCCCTGCAGCGCGAACTGGCGAAGAAACTGCCGCGCGAGGTGAGCGACCGTATCCGCTTCGCGAAAGCGGATACGATAACCAGCCAGGCTTTCGACGCCGTTATCTACCACGGCGACTCCGATCAGCTGCGCGAACTGTGCGAGCAGGTTGCGGCGCGCGACGGCGCGATTGTTTCGGTGCAGGGCTTCGCCCGCGGTGAAACCAATTTGCTGCTGGAACGCCTGTATATCGAACGTTCGCTCAGCGTCAACACCGCGGCGGCAGGCGGCAACGCCAGCCTGATGACCATCGGATAACGTGGGTTTCCCGGCGGCGGTAGCCCGGATAAGGCGCATAGCGCCGCCATCCGGGAAGCCTGTGTCATGATCAACTAATGACAGCCGACTTCAGCTGTGCTTAATTAAGGCTCCCGGACGGGAGCTTTTTTTATGGGAGTAGAAAAAAGATGAAACGCATTTTATTTGCCGTGGCCGCCCTGTTGGCCAGCGGCGCGGCGCTGGCGGAAGACTGCAGCAACGCTAACAATCAAACCGAGATGAATCAGTGCGCCGCCGCGCAGTATCAGGCGGCGGATAAAAAGCTGAATGAAACCTGGGAACAGGCGCTGAAGCGCGCCTCCGGTAAACAGCAGGAGCTACTGAAAAAAGCCCAGCAGGCGTGGATTTCTCTACGCGACGCCGACTGCGCGTTTCTCGCCTCCGGCGCGGAAGGCGGCAGCATGCAGCCAATGCTGATAAGCCAATGTATGGCCGATAAGAGCGTCGAGCGCGAAGCCTTCCTCGCCTCATTGCTGCAGTGTGAAGATGGCGATCAGAGCTGCCCGCTGCCGCCGGCCAATTAACGCACGCGGATCCCTTCGATAATCATCCGCTGGACGTTATCCACGGTCTGCTGGAAAAACTGCTCATCCTGCAGCGTTGCGCCGGTCACCGCCTCCACTTGGGTTGCGAAATCGGCGTAATGCTGGGTCGTTGCCCAAATCATAAAAATTAAGTGCTGCGGATCCACCGCCGCCAGCTTGCCGCCGTCAATCCATGACGAAATAATGGCCGACTTTTCATCGATAAGCGCTTTTAGATCGCCGGTCAGTTCGGCCATCAGCAGCGGCGCCCCCTGCAGCATTTCCAGGCAAAACAGCTTTGAGGCCTGCGGATGGTCGCGCGACACCTCCAGCTTGAGGCGAATGTATTCCCGAATCGCCACCAGCGGGCTGATATCTTCGCGAAACGCCCGCAGCGGCGCCAGCCAGATGGCGAGGATTTGCTGCAGAACGGCGACGTACAGCGCTTCTTTCGACGGGTAGTAATAAAGCAGGTTGGTTTTCGATACCCCGGCTAATTCAGCAACCTGTTCCAGCCGCGTGCCGTGAATACCGAAGCGCGAGAAGGTCTCCAGCGCGGCGGCCAGAATGGCCTCTTTTTTGGCGCTCACCGCTTGTGAGCGCTTGCCGGTTTTTTTCGCGGCGCCCTGTGCCATAGATCTTCTCCGTGTAACGACCGCCACAAGCATAGCAAAACCCTGAAAGCGCGAAAACCGAGGATTTACCGGGCGCCGCGCCCGTCTAGGATTCGCTACCTTCGCTCGCCGCGGCGCTTAGCGCTTTCTTACGCTTAAACTTCAGCTCGCTCACCAGCACCCCGGCGAGAATAAACAGGCAGCCGACCAGCGCCAGCAGCGGCAGCCGTTCGCCGGCAATGCGCCCGAATACCCCTGCCCACACCGGTTCGCCGGTATAGATAAGCGTCGCTCGGGTCGGCGAGACGCTGCGCTGCGCCCAGTTCATGGTGACCTGAATAATGGCGCTAAAAATGCCCAGCCCTAATGCCACCGCCAGCAGTTCCGGGCGCATCGGCGGAATCGATTCCCCGGCCGGCGCCATCGCCGCAAACGCCACCAGCGAAGCGGTCGCCAGCTGCACTACCGTTACCCGCCGCACATCCACCTTGCCGGCCCAGGCGCTGATTAAAATAATTTCCGCGGCGATCGCCAGCGCGCTGGCGAGGGTAATGATCTCCCCGATCCCCAGCGCCAGCAGGTTGTTCTCCGGCCCGGCGAGCAGGATCAGGCCAATAAACGCCAGCACGATGCCAACGCAGGACATTACGCCGGGCATGCGTCCCAGACAAAGCCACTGCAGCAGCGGCACCAGCGGTACATACATCGCGGTAATAAACGCCGATTTACTGCTGGAGATCGACTGCAGCCCCCAGGTTTGCAGGCTATAGCCCAGCGCAATCGCCACGCCGATCGCCACACCGGCCTTAACTTCAAGCCAGGTCAAACCGCGCAGCGTGCGTAAGGACAACAGCGCCACGGCCAGCGCGGCGGTGGCGAAACGTAGGCCGACGAAGAAAAACGGCCCGCTAAAGCTGACGGCGTACTGCACGGCAAGAAAGGTTCCGCCCCAGAACATGGTGATCACAATCAGGATCAGTTCCTGCGGCGTTATTGATAATTTGAGCGAAGACATGAGACAACCAGTGACAAGGAGTAGCCGGATAGTCTCGCAGGGCATTCGGGGCAAAGGCAACACCTGAGCGCATAAAAAAACCGCCGACAATCGTCGGCG
>CABUCP010000202.1 GCA_902490055.1 uncultured Klebsiella sp.
CGCTATGCAGAATCTTCATCTTTTCAACGCTCAACACGAAAATCGCTACATATTGATAACACATGAGGCACGAAATGCGCTCGACCAGGCGCAAAGCTTGTGGTGTGATCCGTGTTCAATATATTAAACTAGGCCTCGCAAATGACCGTCAGCGTCGCCGTCGGACCATCGCAGCAGGACAGCATCGGGTAATAAAGGTATACTCCGCCTCCTTTTTTCTGCTTTGGTTTCAATGGAACGCCCCAGTGAGAGGATGCTACTGCGCACCATGACACAATTCACTTCTCCTGTACTGCACTCGCTGCTTGATACGGATGCCTACAAGCTGCACATGCAGCAGGCCGTCTTCCACCGCTACTACGATGTGGACGTTGCGGCGGAGTTCCGCTGCCGTGGAGACGACCTGCTCGGCATCTATGCCGACGCGATTCGCGAGCAGGTCGAGACCATGCGCGACCTGAAGCTGCAGGACGATGAGTATCACTGGCTGTCCACCCTGCCGTTTTTCTCGCAGGACTATCTCGACTGGCTGCGCGACTTCCGCTACGACCCAGGCCAGGTCACCGTCAGCAACGATAACGGCAAGCTGAATATTCGCCTCGCCGGGCCGTGGCGCGAAGTGATCATGTGGGAAGTCCCGCTGCTGGCGGTGATAAGCGAGCTGGTGCACCACTACCGCTCGCCGGAAATCGGCGTCGATCTGGCGCTGGCGACCCTTGAACACAAGCTGGTCGACTTCAGCGACATGACTGCCGACATCGATATGTCAGCATTCCGTTTGATGGATTTTGGCACCCGTCGCCGTTTCTCCCGCGAAGTACAGCAGGCTATCGTACAGCGCCTGCAGCAGGAACCGTGGTTTGTCGGCACCAGCAACTACGACCTGGCCCGCCGTTTGAATTTAACCCCAATGGGCACCCAGGCGCACGAATGGTTCCAGGCTCATCAGCAGATCAGCCCGAATCTGGCCAGCAGCCAGCGCGCGGCGCTTGCCGCCTGGCTGGCCGAATATCCGGATCAACTGGGTATCGCGCTGACCGACTGCATCACCATGGACGCCTTCCTGCGCGACTTCGGTCCGGAATTCGCCACCCGCTATCAGGGGCTGCGCCATGATTCCGGGGATCCACTGGAGTGGGGCGAGAAAGCTATAGCCCATTATCAGAAGCTGGGCATCGACCCGATGAGTAAAGTGCTGGTGTTCTCCGATAATCTCGACCTCAGCAAAGCGGTCGATCTGTATCGCCACTTCTCCTCGCGGGTGAATCTCAGTTTCGGCATCGGTACCCGCTTAACCTGCGACATCCCTCAGGTTAAACCGCTAAATATCGTTATAAAACTAGTGGAATGTAACGGCAAGCCGGTGGCGAAACTGTCCGATAGTCCGGGTAAAACCATCTGCCACGACAAGGCTTTCGTCCGCGCCCTGCGTGAGGCCTTCGATCTGCCGCCGATTAAAAAGGCGAGTTAAAAAAACGGCCCGGCGGCGTTACGCTGCCGGGCCGCCCAACATCTCTACTGCGGCAATCTCGTCCTGATCACCTCGGCAAAATACTCCGCGCCGGTCAGTAAAATTTCATCATTAAAGTCGTAGCAAGCGTTATGCAGCGGCATATTGCCCTGAGTATCAGACGCATCGCCGTTACCTAAAAAGATGAAACAGCCGGGAATCTCCTGCAGGAAGGCGCCGAAGTCCTCCGAAATCATCATCTGCGCGACGTTGCCGTCGACATTTTCCGCCCCCACGACGTTCACCGCCGCATTGACCGCGACATCAACGCATTGCTGCCAGTTCACCGTCGGGGCGAATTCATGGGTATAGCTAAACTCGCACTGCGCGCCGTGCATCGCGCAAATCGCTTCGCTGATGGTCCGCATGCGCGCTTCCAGCAGCGCCTGTACGTCAGCGGAGTAGCTGCGGGTATCCCCTTTAATTTCCACATGCGTGGGGATCGCATTGCGGATACCGTCAGTATGAAGCTCCGTACAGGAGATCACCGCCGGCACGTTCGGGTCGATATTGCGTGAAACGATGGTCTGCAGCGCCAGAATAATTTCTGCCGCAATCACCAGCGGATCCTTCGCCATATGCGGCCGGGCGGCATGCGCCCCCTGCCCCTTAATACGGATAATAAAGTTATCTTCGCTGGCCATAATGCCGCCGACACGGGTGGCGATGGTCCCGGCCTTCATACCCGGCATATTGTGCAGGCCGTAAATCTCCTCGATGCCGAAACGCTCGATAACGCCGTCCGTCATCATCGCATTGGCGCCATAACCGGGTTCTTCCGCAGGTTGAAAAACAAAACAGACGGTGCCGTTAAAGTTTTGCCGCTGCAATAGCAACTGCGCCGCGCCCAGCGCAATGCAGGTATGGCCATCATGCCCGCAGCCGTGCATCCGTTCAGCGGTCGTGGAGCGGTAAGGCCGTTCACTCTGTTCGTTCAATTGAATAGCATCGATGTCGGCGCGGATGGCGATAACACCGTTAC
The DNA here is from genome assembly GCA_902490055.1 of uncultured Klebsiella sp. Classification (GTDB taxonomy): domain Bacteria; phylum Pseudomonadota; class Gammaproteobacteria; order Enterobacterales; family Enterobacteriaceae; genus Klebsiella. The sequence continues at coordinate 2,493 of CABUCP010000202.1, forward strand.
CGTCGCCGCATTTCAACACGCCCACCAGCCCGGTTTTACCTATATTACGGTGAACCTCAATGCCCATCGCTTCGAGTTTCTCGGCGATAAACTGCGAAGTTTTGATTTCTTCAAAGGCGCTTTCCGGATTGGCATGCAGGTGATGACGCCAGGCAATAAGCTGCTGCTTTAACTGTTGTTGATTCATTCTTCACTCCTGTAAAAATTATGCCGCACGCTGCGCGCGCTGTAATACCACCTGCAGCAGCACATTGGCGCCGGCAATGAGATCTTTGGCTTCGCTATGTTCATTGACGTTGTGGCTAATGCCGTCAACACAGGGGACAAAAATCATCCCTGCGGGGCATACCGAAGCCATAAATTGCGCGTCGTGGCCGGCGCCGCTCGGCAGGCGCCGATAACTGAGGGCTTGACGTTTCGCCTCCGCTTCAACGGCATTGACGATTTCATCGGCAAAAATGACCGGGTTAAAACGCACCAGTGAACGGCTGGCTATCTCCACCCCCTCTTCCTGCGCCGTTGTGACAACAAACTCGGCTAAGCGCCGTTCCGCCTCAATTAAGATAGTGTTATCGGTATTGCGTAAATCCACCGACATCACGACGTGATTTGGAATGACGTTAATCAGGTTGGGTTTAACGCTGATATGCCCGACGGTAGACACCTGATTGCCGCCGAGGCTCATCGCCAGTTCACGGGCGAAAACGGCGATTTTCGCCGCCGCCAGGCCGGCATCGCGGCGCATGGACATCGGTGTCGTACCGGCGTGATTCGACACGCCTGTTAGCGTAAATTCTTGCCATGAAATACCCTGCACGCCGGTGACGACGCCGATATCAATCCGTTCCTTATCGAGGATAGGTCCCTGTTCGATATGTAGTTCGACGTAGCTATCTACCGGCAGATTGCCCGGCTGATGTTCGCCTTTATAGCCAATCTCCCGCAGCGCCTCGTCAAGAGTAATGCCGTTGTGGTCTTTTGCCGCCAGGGCCTGCGCCAGTGGATACTCCCCGGCAAACACCACGCTTCCCATCATATCGGGTTGGAAGCGCACCCCCTCCTCATTGGTAAAGAAGGTTACGGCTAACGGACGTCGCGGACGAATCCCGGCATCCTGAAGGGCGGCAATCACCTCGAGACCGGCCATCACGCCGTAGTTGCCGTCGTACAGGCCGCCAGTACCCACGGTGTCGATATGCGACCCCATCATCACCATCGGTAGCGCCTCTTCTCCGCGATAAACACCGGTAACGTTGCCGATAGCATCGATATAGATAGCCAGGTCCAGCGCTTTCATCCGGGCAACAACAAAGTCCCTACCGGCTTTATCTTCCGCGGTCGCCGCAAGGCGGCAGACGCCGCCGCCTTCCAACGCGCCGCATTCACCAAGCGCAAACAGGGAATCGATCAGCCGCTGGCCGTTTATCTGTAGATCATGACTCATAAAACATCTCGCTATTGTTCGGGGTTACTGGAACATGCCGTAAAAAATGGCGGATACGGTAATTAACCCAATCAGGGTGACGAAAACGTTGCTGGCTTTGCCGCGATACGGCGCCAGCACCGGTAACTTATGAATGGCATACATCGGCAACAGCAGTAGAATCGCCGCCCCGGTCGGGCCGCTGATGCACTCGATAATGCCGAGGATGCTTGGGTTCTTATAGGCGGCGAACCAACAGGTGAGGACCATAAAAACCAGAATAACGGCGTCAACTGCGCGGATAGTCGGTTTTTTCCCCCGCGCGGCGGCGGCCTCGATAATCAGATCGCGCAGCGATTCATAAGCGCCGATATAGTGGCCAAGAAACGATTTCGTAATCGCGACAAACGCAATGATTGGCGATAGCCAGGCAATAATCGGCGTCTCAAATTGGTTGGCGAGGTATGACAGGATCGACAAATTCTGCGCTTTTGCTTCCGCTAACTGCTGCGGCGACAGGCTCAACACGCAGCTGAGAACGAAAAATAGCACCACCACGGTCATTAACAGGATGCCATAGCGCTGGATCTGCGCGCATTTGCGCTCGGCAAGCGCGAGTCCGTAGCGCTGCTTCTGGCGCACGACCATCGGCGAGACGATCGGATAGTGGTTAAACGACATAACCAGCACCGGAAATGTCATCCACAGCGTTAGTAAAATGCCGCGCCCATCGCCCATTGCGCTGAAGCTCACGGTGTGCAAAATCGCGCCGTTCCAGTGCGGGATCAAAAACAGCGCCATAAAAATAAGTGAAATAATGAAGGGATAAACCAGGGTGCTCATCACGCGCATAATCAAACGCTGCCCGAGGCGGACAATAAACATCAGCCCGAGGATCAGCACGATGGACACCACTGCCCGCGGCGGCTCCGCCAGTCCCAACTGATGGCTGATAAAACTCTGCGCTGTATTCGTAATAGCTACCGCATACATAATCAAAATGGTGTACACGGCGAAGAAATAGATAACGGTAAACACCTTCCCCGCTAGCGCGCCAAAATGCTCGCCAATGACATCGGTGATCGTGCTTTCCGGCGTGTTGGAAGAATAAATAAATCGCGCCAACCCGCGATGCGCCAGATAAGTAATGGGAAAAGCGAGAGCAAAAACGATAAGCAGCGGCCAGAAACCGCCAATCCCGGCGTTAATCGGCAGAAACAACACCCCGGCGCCAATTGCCGTGCCGAACAGGCCAAGCACCCACACGGTATCTTCGCTATGCCACTTTGCGGCATCGCAACATCCTCTTTCTGTCACAGCATTTTCAGTATTCATCGGTCAGGTTCTCTCTATGCATTACGCGAATCCGCGTATGTTTTCGTTATTAGTCAGAACGCATGTCATACCGAGGGCTCGTAGGGTAGGTAAGATGGCCCTCTTGTTATTGCCGATGGCGATTAGCCATTACGGCCAAACCAGACGATGTCTTCATAGACATCCGGTGACGTGTCTCCTTCAGTGCTGATTAACAGGACCTGCGCATCGGCATTCAGGCGCAGCGCTTCGGCAAGTTCGCGGTATTCCGGCTGGGTCATCAGCGCATAAAGCACTCCCGCGCCGATGGCGCCGGATTCGCCGGAGATAAAGGGTTCATCGGTACCTGGCCGCGGCGCGGCCAGCAGGCGCATGCCGTTAGCGGCAAGACAATCATCGGCAGAGATAAAACAACGGGCATGGTCACGCAGCATCGGCCAGCTGGTGATATTGGGTTCGCCGCAAGCAAGGCCGGCCATTAACGTCGCCATGTCGCCGCCGACGCTGTGCGGTTGCCCGTCATTGATGGTTGCCGAACGGTACAGGCAGTTCGCTTTATGCGGTTCAAGGATCACTATCGTCGGCGCATCCTGCTGCATCTTCTCAACGAAATACCCCATAATGCTGCCGGCAAAAGAGCCGACGCCGGCTTGTAAAAACAGATGCGTAGGCATCCTGGCGCCGCTTTGCGCCAACTGCTGCCAGGTTTCAACGGCGAGCGTCATATAACCTTGCATGATCCAGGTAGGGATCTGTTCATAGCCCTGCCAGGCGGTGTCCTGCAGCAGTACCCACCCCTGCTCTTTGGCGGTTTTATCCGCCAGACGGACGGTATCGTCATAATTGAGTTCGGTTATTGTGCACTCAGCACCATGCTGGCGAATATTCTGCGCACGTACCGGCGAGGAACCTTTAGGCATATAAACAACCGCCCGTAGCCCAAGCTGCTCCGCCGCCCACGCCACGCCGCGGCCGTGGTTGCCATCGGTGGCGGTGACAAACACAATATCTTTAATACGGGCTTTAATTTCTGGTGAATTAAGATCGCTAAAGCTCAAAGTATTAATATCGCGCCC
>CABUCP010000203.1 GCA_902490055.1 uncultured Klebsiella sp.
ATTTCGGATAGTTGCTCCAGTAGTTAACCTGATCGGGCAGCGTCGCCTTCGGCGTATTTGCGCTGAGATAGCTTTGCAGGTCGGCCTGCTTGTCCGAGGGCAGCGTCAGGTAGCCGGTCAGGCTGGTCGACAGCAGACCTAAATCGGTTAACCCCTGGATGTTGGAGTGGCCGCGCAGGGCATTGACGCCGCCGCCTGCCATGCCCATGTTGCCGAGCAGCAGCTGGATCATCGCCATGGTGCGAATGTTCTGCGCCCCGACGGTATGCTGCGTCCAGCCCAGCGCATACAGGAAGGTGGTCGTCCGGTCCGCGGCGCTGGTCGATGCCAGAACCTCGCAGACTTTGAGGAAGTCTTCTTTCGGCGTACCACAAATGTTTTCGACGACATCCGGCGTATAGCGGGAAACGTGCTGCTTGAGCAGATTCCACACGCAGCGCGGATGGCTTAGCGTCTCATCGCGTTTCGCGTAGCCGTTTTCATCGAACTGGTAGTTCCAGGACGATTTGTCGTACTGGCGTTTTTCGGCATCGTAGCCGCTGAATAGCCCATCTTCGAAGGCAAAATCATCCCGCACCAGCAGGCTGGCGTTGGTGTAATGCTTAACGTACTCAGCATTGATTTTGTTATTTTCAATCAGGTACAGCAGCACGCCCGACAGGAACGTAATGTCGGTACCGGAACGAATCGGCGCATAGATATCGGCCACCGACGCGGTACGCGTAAAGCGCGGGTCGACGACGATAAGCGTGGCATCGTTATTGTTTTTCGCTTCCATCGCCCAGCGGAATCCAACCGGGTGGGCTTCAGCGGCGTTGCCGCCCATCACCATTACGACATTAGCGTTTTTGATATCAACCCAGTGGTTGGTCATCGCACCGCGACCAAATGTTGGAGCAAGACTTGCTACCGTTGGTCCGTGTCAGACGCGCGCCTGGTTGTCTACCGCCAGCATGCCAAGCGAACGCACAAATTTTTGCGTCAGCATGCCGGTCTCATTACTCGCCGCGGAGGCGCACAGCATCCCGGTGGAAAGCCAACGGTTTACCGTCACGCCCTGCTCGTTCTTCTCAATAAAGTTGGCGTCACGGTCGGCTTTCATCAATTTGGCGATGCGGTTAAAGGCTTCATCCCAGGAGATACGCTGCCATTTATCAGAACCCGGCGCGCGGTATTGCGGATAACGCAGACGGTTTTCGCTGTGGACATAGTCCAGCAGGCCGGCCCCTTTCGGGCACAGCGCGCCGCGGCTTACCGGATGATCCGGATCCCCTTCGATATGGTAAATTGCTTCTTTCGCGTTTTTCGCGCCGTCGCCCAGGCTATACATTAATAGCCCGCAGCCCACGGAACAGTATGTGCAGGTGTTGCGGATCTCTTTTGCGCGCAGCAATTTGAAATTGCGAGCTTGAGCCAGCGCCATTTTAGGGGCAAAGCCCAGTGCAGCAGCTGTTGTTCCGGCCATACCGCCTGCGCAGATTTTAAAAAACTTTCTGCGGCTGACGTCCATTGATTCCTCCATGCAGGATGTGTGTTCATCGCGCGGAGGAAACTAACAGCAATGACCCTTTTTTTATTGCGTCAAATCAAGGTCGTCAACGCTCGCCCCCTAAAGAGTCAGCGGTGACAAGTTTAACTACCTCTAAAGGGCTATATGGTGCGGAAAAGATCGACCGGCGGGAGGCAAAAGGTGTTATAAATTCTGGCTGCGTTTGAGTCACTATCAGGTTTAACATGGACAAAAAAAGAGCGACGTCGATTGGCTTCGCCGCCATTATCTTATGGAGCACGATGGTCGGTTTGATTCGCGGCGTCAGCGAAGGGCTTGGTCCCGTAGGCGGCGCGGCGATGATCTACAGCCTCAGCGGCCTGCTGCTTATTTTTACCGTCGGCTTCCCCAACCTGCGCCAGATCCCCCGTCGCTATCTGCTGGCCGGTAGCGTGTTGTTCGTCAGCTATGAAATCTGCCTCGCGCTCTCGCTGGGCTTCGCCGCCACCCGCCAGCAGGCCATTGAAGTGGGGATGGTCAATTACCTGTGGCCCAGCCTGACGATATTCTTCGCCATCCTCTTTAACGGCCAGAAAAGCAGTTGGTTGGTGATCCCAGGGTTATTGTTGGCATTGTTCGGCGTCATCTGGGTACTCGGCGGCGAGCACGGTCTAAACCTCGACGAAATCATCAATAACGTGGTATCCAGCCCGCTGAGCTATATTCTGGCATTTGTCGGCGCCTTTATCTGGGCGGCCTACTGCACGGTTACCGCCAGGTATGCCAAAGGCAAAAATGGGATTACCCTATTTGTCTTATTAACGGCGCTAACCCTGTGGCTGAAATTTATCGCCAGCGACCAGCCGCCGATGCTGTTTAGCTGGCCGGTGACGATTAAACTGATAACGGTCTCCGTGGCGTTGGGTCTGGCTTACGCCGCATGGAACGTCGGGATCTTACACGGCAACGTCAGCCTGCTGGCGGCGGCATCTTATTTTACGCCGGTGCTCTCTTCCGCGCTGGCGGCGTTACTGCTGAACGCCGCGCTATCATGGTCATTCTGGCAGGGCGCCGGGATGGTCTGTCTCGGCTCCCTGCTCTGCTGGTATGCCACGCGTCGCTAACCGAGGTCGCCGCCCGCCACCGGCAGCGTCACGCCGGTGATATAGCTGGCCTCATCGCTGGCGAGAAACAGGATTGCATTCGCCTGTTCCGCCAGCGTACCGTAACGATGCAGCAGGCTGCTTTCCACCGTCTGATCGACAACCTGCTGATACCACGCTTTTTCCTGTTCGTCTGGCTGTTCCGCGTTACGCGGCGTCAGGCGCGGCGGCGCTTCCGTCCCGCCCGGGGCCACCGCATTAATTCGAATACCGCTGCCGCTGTACTCCATGGCAATCGAACGGGTTAGCGCGTTGACGCCGCCTTTAGCCGCCGAGTAAGGCACCCGGTTTACCCCTGCCGTGGCCACCGATGAGATATTGACGATGCTGCCTTTTCCCTGACTTAACATCCAGGGGAGCACCGCGCGGCAACCCCACAACGTGGGGAAAAGCGAACGGCGGATCTCCTTCTCAATTTGCTGCGGCTGATACTCAGCGAACGGCCGCGCCCAGATGGTACCCCCGACGTTATTGATCAGCACATCGATGCGGCCAAAGTGAGCGATCCCGGCAGCGAACGCCTGCTCGGTGCTTTCCCACTCTTCCAGGTCCGCCTCCAGCGCCAGCACCTTGCTTCCGGTCTGCGCCAGCGCGGCGGCCAGCTCGTGCACATACGTTGAACGGTCAATTAATAACAGGGCCGCGCCTTCACCTGCCGCTTGCTCCGCGGTCTGACGGCCAATGCCCTGCGCTGCGCCGGTAATCGCGACGACTTTATCGGTAAATCGCATCGTGTCTCCTTATGCCGCCGCGCTCTGGCTGGCGATAAATTTTTCATACCAGAAACCTGCCGGAGAAATCCCTCTTTCGCGCAGCGCCGTGGCGACCGCGTTCACCATCGGCGGCGGCCCGCAAAGATAGATATCGACGTCGCCGTTATTCAGCATCGCTTCATCAAGATGTTCGGTCACAAAACCGCGCTGCGGGCAGGTACTGTTTTCATCCGCCACTACCGGGAGCCAGCGATACCCTGCCAGTTGCTGATTAAACGCCTCCAGCGCGTCGGTTTTTACCAGATCACAGTCGCGAGTGACGCCATACAGCAGCGTCACCGGGCGCTGACTGCCCTGCGTTTGCAGGGTCTGTAACATTGATAACAGCGGCGCCAGGCCGGTGCCCCCCGCCAGCATCAGCAGAGGACGTTCGCCGCTGCGCAAATAGAAACTTCCCATTGGCCCGCTGAGGGTCAGGCGATCGCCGGGCTGCGCCTGCTGGGTCAACCACTGACTCATCATCCCACCTGGCACGTTGCGGATAAGAAATCGGCCCTCCAGCGTTCCTGACGGCGAGCTAAATGAATAGGCGCGAACGTGCGGCGTGTTCGGTACCTGAATATTGATGTATTGCCCCGGCAGGAAGGCCAGCGGTTCATCCAGCGCGACGACCAGTTCAATGGCGGTGTCCGACAGTAAATTAACCTGCTGGACCTCTGCCCCGATGTTCGCCAGCGCGGTTTTACACTGGGCGGCAGCTACCGGTACATCGATAACGCAATCGCTGGTCGGCACCATTTGGCAGGTCAGAACCTGGCGCGCCTGCGCTTCATCATCGCTTAGCGCTTCTTCAAGATAATCCTCGCCCATGCCGTATTCACCGCTGGCGCAGTGGCATTTACAGGTCCCGCAAACGCCGTCAGAGCAGTCCATCGGAAGATTCACCTTCTGGCGATAGGCGGCATCCAGTACCTTCTCCCCGGCATTACATTGAATAAAGCGGGTAATGCCGTCCTCAAAATTGAGAGCAATATTAAAGGTCATAAGCGCCTCTTAAATATGGTAAACGTCGATCACCTGACGGATGTAGTCGTTATTCAGACGCACGGTTTTGCGGATTATCTGCACGCGACCGTCTTGTTCTGTCAGCGTGCAGCAGGTGGATCCGAAATAGGCATCCGTATGCTGATAGCGATGACTCCAGGTGACCCAGTTGTAGCGCACCGCCAGCCCTTCATCGCTGTCGCCCATCAGCTCAACATTGCTGATGATGTGCGTGGTGCGCGGCTCCGGGGTACTGGCGCCGGAACGTTCGGTTTTAATGCGATAGACGCGATCTTCCAGCCCCTCGCGGTTGGGGTAGTAGATAAGCGAAATCTCTTTTTGCGGATCGCTGGTCAGCCGATCGTCATCGCCCCACGCTGGCATCCAGTAGACCACCTGCGGGCTATAACAGCTCAGCCACTCGTCCCACTGACGGTCGTCGAGCAGGCGGGCTTCGTAATAGAGAAACTGGCGAACTTGTTCGAGGTTAAGCATCAGGCCACCTCCACGCGCTGGGTAATCGACTGGTCGTAACGCTGCTGTTCTTGTTCCAGCGCCGCCAGCATCACCGTTTGCCAGTGGTGGTGGTGAGCGATATACAGCGCTTCATCTTCGGATTTCACCCCGCTTAATCGCGGCGTAAAGCCGGCGTGTTTGGCGTGCTCATCCGGGCCATCCACCCAGTGCAGCGCCCCGCGGCTCAAATCGCTCCACGCCAGGTTTTCGCCAAGGTAGCCGCGCTGACAGGCGCTGAACTCCTCGAGGTCATCCGGCGTCCCCATCCCGCTGACGTTAAAGAAATCCTCATACTGGCGGATGCGCAGCGCCCGCGCCTGGTCAGATTCCCCTTTCGGCGCAAAGCACCAGATGGTGACTTCGGTTTTATCGACCGCCAGCGGGCGAATCACCCGGATCTGGGTGGAGAATTGATCCATCAGATAAACGTTGGGATAAAGACAGAGGTTACGGGTTTCGTTCACCATTTGGTCGGCGCGCAGTTCGCCAAACTCCGCCTGCAGGCGCTCGCGGTGGGCGTAGACCGGGCGGACTTCCGGGTTCAGCGCGCGGGTCCACAGCAGCATATGACCATTATCAAAACCGTAACCGCCGCCAATGCTTTTTGACCAGCCGTTGGCATCAACCGAGTGCGTTCCTTCGGCTTCATAATTACGGCGCGACATGGTCGAGGCGTAGTTCCAGTGCACGACGCTAACGTGATAGCCATCGGCGCCGTTTTCGGCGCCCAGTTTCCAGTTGCCTTCGTAAACGTAGCTCGACGAGCCCTTCAGCACTTCCAGCCCTTCTGCCGCCTGGTCGACGATCAGATCGATAATTTTACCGGTTTCGCCGAGATACTCCTCCAGCGGCTGCACATCCGCGTTGAGGCTACCGAACAAGAAGCCGCGGTATGACTGAAAACGCGGCAGCTTTTGCAGGTCATGGGAGCCTTCATGCTTAAAGGTTTCTGGATACCCGCCGGTGCTTTCGTCTTTGGCTTTTAATAATTTGCCATTATTACTAAACGTCCAGCCGTGGAACGGACAGGTGAACGAATTTTTATTACCCGTTTTCCGGCGGCATAACATCGCGCCGCGGTGAGCGCAGCTATTAATTAGCGCATGCAGTTCATTCTTTTTATCGCGGGTGATAATAACCGGCTGCCGTCCTAACGTCAGGGTATAATAATCTCCCGGCTCGGCGATCTGGCTTTCATGAGCGAGAAACACCCAATTACCTTCGAAGATATGCTTCATTTCAAAATCAAATAACTGCTGGTCGGTAAATATAGAGCGATGACAACGGTAGATATGATTTTCGCGGTCAACAATTAAGGCGTTGTTGATTTTGTCTTTTAGCGCTGAGAGCGTTTTTTGCATGAGTCAGCTCCTCCTGCA
>CABUCP010000204.1 GCA_902490055.1 uncultured Klebsiella sp.
AGAGTATCAACTCCTCACTCGGCTAAACCAGCGAACATTCGCAACAGCTAATCGCAAAGTGTAACCAAAGATGAGAATTATCATTCCGCCGTTGCATCCCGGGTATCGCGTTGTGTAACTTTTTCACCAGTAATCCCCGACTACGTCACATTTGTCTCACCCCAGGCGCCCACCACCTTGAATCCGCCGCGCTTTCCCGTAACATAACCATCATGTAAACGCTTACCCTAAAAAAGGTCTGGTATGGCGACAATTAAGGATGTAGCTCGACTCGCTGGAGTGTCCGTCGCTACCGTCTCACGCGTGATCAACAACTCGCCAAAAGCGAGTGAAGCCTCCCGCCAGTCGGTGACGGCGGCGATGGAAACCCTGAACTATCATCCGAACGCCAACGCCCGCGCGCTGGCGCAGCAATCGACGGAAACCATCGGCCTGGTGGTCGGCGACGTTTCCGATCCTTTCTTCGGCGCGATGGTCAAAGCGGTCGAACAAGTGGCCTACGCTACCGGTAACTTCCTGCTTATCGGCAACGGCTACCACAACGTGCAAAAAGAGCGTCAGGCGATTGAACAGCTGATTCGCCACCGCTGCGCGGCGCTGGTAGTGCATGCCAAAATGATCCCCGACGATGAACTGGCGGGATTAATGAAACAGATCCCCGGCATGGTGTTAATTAACCGTATCGTTCCCGGCTTTGAACAGCGCAGCGTCGCGCTGGATGACCGCTACGGTGCCTGGCTGGCGACCCGCCATTTGATTCAGCAAGGCCATAGCCGTATCGGCTATATTTGCTCCAATCATGCGATTTCCGATGCCGAAGACCGTCTTCAGGGCTATTACGATGCCTTAAAAGAGAGCGGCTTGCCGATCAATGACCGGCTGGTGACTTTCGCCGAGCCGGACGAAAGCGGCGGCGAACTGGCGATGACCGAGCTGTTGGGCCGTGGTAGAAACTTTACCGCCGTCGCCTGCTACAACGACTCAATGGCCGCTGGTGCGATGGGCGTACTCAACGATAACGGAATCGAGGTGCCGCAGGAAATTTCGCTCATTGGCTTTGATGATGTGCTGGTCTCGCGCTACGTCCGTCCGCGTTTGACCACCGTACGCTATCCGATAGTCACCATGGCGACCCAGGCGGCCGAGCTGGCGTTGGCATTGGCGGAGCAGCGCCCGGCGCCGGAAATTACCCACCTGTTCAGCCCGACCCTGGTACGCCGTCACTCGGTGATTGCGCCGGCGGAAAGCGAGAAATCATAGCGATACAGGCTCATGGCGGTCGCCGCGCACGGCGTCCCGCACCAGCAATATTGAGGATTTCCTGTAAAAGCGTGATCGCGATAGTTGTTTGCCCGTCGGCAAGGTCATATCCCTATGAATGTCTGTGATAAACTGCGTCCTATCACCGGATATCAGGAATCGACGAATGGCAACAATGCTGGATGTCTCAATACGCGCTGGCGTCTCGAAAGCGACGGTTTCCCGCGTGTTGAACGGCACGGGTCAGGTAAAAGAGAGTACCCGCCAACAGGTCTTCAAAGCGATGGAAGAGCTGGGCTATCGCCCCAATTTCCTCGCCCGCTCGCTGGCGAATCGCACCAGTAACAGCATCGGCCTGGTGGTCTCGACGTTCGACGGTTTTTACTTTGGCCGCCTGCTACAACAGGCATCGCGGCAGACCGAGGCCTGGGGTAAACAGCTGATCGTCACCGACGGCCACGATGCCCCCGAACGGGAAGAAGAAGCGGTGCAGATGCTTGCCGATCGCCAGTGCGACGCTATCGTGCTCTACACTCGCCATATGAGCGAACAGAAAATCATGTCGCTTATCGAAACCATCGAAACGCCGCTGGTGGTGATTAACCGTGATGTCAGCCAGGCGCGAGAACGCTGTGTGTTCTTCGAACAACAGGAAGCTGCATTTCAGGCCGTCGACTATCTGATTTCCCAGGGGCACCGCGATATCGCCTGCCTCACCGTACCGATGCATACGCCAACCGGTATAGCGCGTCTGGCGGGGTATCGCAGCGCGCTGGAAAAACACGGCATTGCGTGGGAGGCGGCGCGCGTGAAGTACGGCGATTCAACCATGACCCGCGGCTATGAACTGTGTCGTGAATTGCTGCAGGAGAAAACGCCTTTTAGCGCGCTTTTCTCCTGTAACGATGATATGGCGTTGGGCGCCTCGAAGGCGCTGCATCAGGCGGGGCTGCGTATTCCGCAGGACGTTTCGCTATTCGGGTTTGACGACGCTCCCAGCGCAAAATGGCTGGAACCGGGCTTATCGACGGTTTATCTACCAATCGACAATATGATCACCACCGCCATCGATCAGGCGATTAAGCTCGCCAACGACCAGCCGATCGAAACAATCCCGCCGTTCACCGGCACGCTGGTATTGCGTGAATCGGTGACGACGGGGCCATTCTTTAAATAAGCTCCAGCGCCAGCAGTTCTTCAATGGTCTGGCGGCGGCGAATCAGGCGCGCGCTGCCGTTATCAAACAGCACTTCCGGCAGCAGCGGGCGGCTGTTGTAGTTTGAAGACATCGATGCGCCGTAGGCCCCGGTGTCGTGCAGCACTAAATAATCGCCCGGCGCGACCGCCGGCAACAGGCGAGTTTCAACTTTACCGCCCTCCTGCTGGGTAAAGACGTCGCCGGATTCGCACAGCGGCCCGGCGACCACCGTTTCCAGCTGCGCCTCAGCGCTCAAATCGCGTCCGTCCGCCGCCAGCGCGGTAATATGGTGATAGCTACCGTACATCGCCGGGCGCATCAGATCGTTAAAACCAGCATCAATCAGCACGAAGTGGCGGCTCCCCATTTCTTTCACGCTGCGTACCTGCGACACCAGCACGCCGGACTCCGCTACCAGGAAGCGTCCCGGCTCGATCTCCAGCTTCACCGGATGCCCCAGATGTTTGGCGATCTGCTCACGCGCCGCGTTCCACAGGCCAAAGTAATGATCGGTATCGATCGCCTCTTCGCCTTCGTGATATGGGATCGATAATCCGCCGCCGGCGGAGATCGCCTGCAGATCCTGGCCGAACTCCACGACCTGGCGCACCATCGCGCCGCAGACCTGTTCAAGATGGCCGTAATCGACGCCGGAACCAATATGCATATGAATGCCGACCAACTGCAGCTGATGGCGACGAATCACCTCCAGCGCCTGCGGCAGCTGACTAAACCAAATACCGTGCTTGCTGTTTTCGCCACCGGTGTTGGTCTTCTGACTGTGGCCATGACCAAAACCCGGGTTCACGCGCAGCCAAACGCGATGGCCCGGCGAGACTTCGCCCAGTTGATCAAGCATATCCACGGAGCCGGCATTCACCGGGATCTGTAGTTCTTTCACTCGATCAAGGGTTGCGCGATCGATAAGATCGGCGGTAAAGACAATATCGTCCGGATGCTGCTGCGGATCGTAACCCGCCGCCAGCGCGCGTTCGATCTCGCCGAGCGATACAGAATCGACCTTCACGCCCTGCTCGCGCATCAAGCGCAGGATATGAATGTTGGAACAGGCCTTCTGCGCAAAACGCACCACGTCGAACTGGCTAAGCTTAGCAATCTGGCGGCGGATAATCTGCGCGTCATAAACCCAGACCGGGCAGCCGAACTCAGCGGGCAGGCGCAGAAGATTGTCAGCGGTCAAATCAGTATCAGTGGCGTGAAGCGAGCGAGGCATAAGGACTCCGGTGCGGTACGTGTGTTGGTCGATTTTTTTCCGATTACGCCACAGCGCGAAGAGAATAAAAAATATCGTTTTATCGCGAGTCTATGCAAAAATGATATGGATACCAGATAGCCACCGAGAGTCGCCATGCCCGCCGTCAATTTACGCCATATCGAAATCTTTCACGCCGTCATGACCACTGGTAACCTGACCGAGGCGGCGCGGATGCTGCATACCTCGCAGCCGACGGTCAGCCGCGAGCTGGCGCGGTTTGAAAAAGTGCTCGGGTTAACGCTATTTGAACGCGCCCGCGGCCGCCTGCAGCCGACGGTACAGGGGTTGCGTCTATTTGAAGAGGTGCAGCGCTCGTGGTACGGGCTGGATCGCATCGTTAGCGCGGCGGAGAGCCTGCGCGAATTCCGCCAGGGCGAACTGTCGGTGGCGTGTCTGCCGGTTTTTTCCCAGTCATTTCTGCCGCTGCTGCTGCAGCCGTTTCTGGCGCGCTACCCGGACGTCAGCCTGCAGATCGTGCCGCAGGAGTCGCCGCTGCTTGAGGAGTGGTTATCGGCCCAGCGCCATGACCTGGGGTTAACCGAGACGCTGCATACCCCAGCCGGTACCGAGCGCACGCCGCTGCTGACGTTAAACGAAGTCTGCGTGCTACCGCAGGATCACCCGCTGGCCGCCAAAGAGGCGCTTACGCCCGCCGACTTCCACGGCGAAAACTATATCAGCCTATCGCGCACCGATAGCTATCGTCAGCTGCTCGACGCGCTGTTTCTCGAGCACCAGGTAAAACGGCGGATGGTGGTTGAAACCCATAGCGCGGCGTCCATCTGCGCGATGGTGCGCGCCGGAGTGGGTATTTCGGTGGTCAACCCGCTCACCGCCCTCGACTACGCGGAAAGCGGGGTAGTGGTGCGCCGCTTCAGCGTTGACGTGCCCTTCACCGTCAGCCTAATTCGCCCGCTGCATCGCCCCGGCTCGGCGCTGGTCGACGCCTTTGTCCAGCATCTGCAAACCAGCCTGCCGCGTATCGAACAGCCGCTGGCGGCGGTGCTTAAGAGAGCATAAATTCTACCGCATCGGCGGCGTGGATCGCCGCGGTATCGAATACCGGCAGCGGGCTGCTTTCCGTCGGCACCAGCAGGCCGATTTCGGTGCAGCCGAAGATAACGCCTTCCGCCCCCTGCGCCGCCAGCGCCTCAATGACCTGCAGATAATAGTCGCGCGAGGCATCGCTAAAGGCGCCGAGGCATAGTTCATCGAAGATAATCTGATTGATGCGCGCCCGATCGCCGGCTTCCGGGATCAGCGTCTCAATGGCAAATTGCTGCTGCAAGCGGCCGCGATAAAAATCCTGTTCCATGGTGTAACGGGTGCCCAATAGCGCGACCCGACGCTGACCTTTAGCGCTGATAGCCCGTCCGGTGGCGTCGGCAATATGCAGGAACGGCACCTCGCAGCGGGTTTCAATCACCTCGGCCACCTTATGCATGGTGTTGGTGCACAGTACGATCCCCTCGGCGCCGGCCTGCTGCAATCCCAGCGCGGCCTGGGCGAGAATGTCGCCGGCACGATCCCACTCCCCCGCCGACTGGCAGGCCTCAATCTCATGAAAATCAACGCTATGCAACAGCAGGCTTGCGGAATGCAGGCCGCCCAGGCGCGCTTTAATACCTTCGTTAATTAATCGGTAATAGGGGATCGTCGATTCCCAGCTCATGCCGCCCAACAGGCCAATGGTTTTCATTATCCGCTCCTTTGTGGTTTGCTCCAGTGAAGCAAACCTGCGGCTAACTTTCCACTGTTCCTGACGGGCGGCGGCAAACATCAGAAGAAATATTTAAAGCGCACCCGCGCGCCGTAGCGTTGATCGGAGTTTCCACTCTTCTCCGCCGACGAATCCAGCCACGAGGCATAAGCGCCGAGATAGATATTAAAGTTCGGCATATCCATGATGTCCGGCAGTTGCCAGGAGGTATGCAGGGTATGGATGTCGTAGCGTCCCGGCGCCAGGATCGCGCAATCGCCGTCGCACTCGCCGCTAACCCCCGCCATATTAAACTGGTCGATATTGTTGTGCGCGTAGATATAGCCCAGCTCCACCCGGTGCCACAGGGCATTAATACCGGCGCTGAAATCTTTCTCGTCCGCCGCATCCAGATACGCGGTACTGAGGTTCACCACCGCGCCGTCTTGCGCATCGGTTTTGAGCGTATTCCAGCTCATGGTCAGGCCATAGCCAGTGCGGCTGGACTGATCGACCCAGCGCCCGCTCTGGTTTTGATAGCCGTAGGCATTATTGACCAGATTGCTCTCAACCGCCGCCGCCACCGACCAGGCGCCGGATTGCCATGCCGCCACCGGGCGCACGTACACCACGTTTTTACGATTATCGAGCGCGTTACCGTGATAGTTTTGATCGACGAACAGCGAGCTGCCATCCTCCACCAGCGTGTTGAGCTCAAAGTACCAATTATCGATAGTTTTACTCAGTAAGAAGTTACCGCCGCTGCTGCTGCGCCCGCGTCCTTCTTTCATCATGTAAATATAACCATAGCCATCGCTATACAGATCGTTAGCGGTATTGCCGGAATACTCGATAAACGTATCCTG
>CABUCP010000205.1 GCA_902490055.1 uncultured Klebsiella sp.
TTCACCGAAGGGAGAACGATGAAGATGGCAACTATCGCTGGTAAAAATTGCGCCACATTGCTGCCCATCACTCTCACTGCAGCCTTAACCGGCTGCGGCCTGACGCAGAGCGTAAAAGATGGAGCCGTCTCAGTGACCAACGCTATTTTTTATAAACAGATCAAAACGCTGCATTTGGATATTCGGGCCCGGGAAGGGGTGAATCACAATGCGCAAGGGGCGTCATTGGCAACCGTAGTGCGAATTTACCAACTCAAAGAGCGCAAAGCGTTTGACGCCAGCGATTATCCCTCGCTATTTGCTGACGATAGCCGGTCACAACCGGCTGACGCTGCAACCGTTAAAAGGTAACTAAAATGCCACGTCCCTCACTTTACGACACGCTGTTTGGCAACTTCTCCGGCGGCCTCGATTTGCATCAGGTCAGCGAAGAAAACCAGGTCATTCTGTCAGTGCTCGATAATATGCAGCGCATCCTGAACTGCCGGGCTGGTACATTGGCGCATCTGCCGGATTACGGGCTGCCGGATATGACCACCATCCTCCAGGGAATGCCCGGTTCAGCGCACCAACTCATGACCACGCTGTCGGCGGTGCTGCTGAAATACGAACCGCGCCTGAACCGTATCAGCGTCGGGATGCTCGAACAGGTACAGGCTGGCGAACTACGTTATACCATCGATGCGGAGCTGAAAGGTATTGGCCTGGTGCGCTACGGCACGGAATTTATGCCAGAGGGCAGAGTACTCATCCGCCATCTGAAACAGCAACAGTATCTGGATCCCCGAACCACAATTTAGCTTTTACTCAGGCTTATATCCTATGACAACTTCTCCTGAACGCCGTCTGACTACCGGCGGCGATCCGCGCACTCTGACGGATTACGCGCAGCTGCGTGAAGAAATGCGCAAACTCACTCACCCGGCCCGCCCGGATGTTGACTGGCCATCCGCAGAGCGACTCTGCCTGTCGCTGTTTGACCGCAATGGCGTAGAGCTGCAGACCGCCGCCTGGTACACGTTGACCCGTACGCAGCTGGCCGGACTATCCGGCCTGAATGAAGGGCTGGCTATCCTGGAAACGCTGATTACCCGTCAGTGGGGGATACTGTGGCCACAGCCGGTACACGCGCGGATGGAAATCCTCAGCGGTTTGGGCAAACGGCTGCAGCAGGCGCTGCGTACGCTGACGCTGGTCTACGCCGATCTTAGTTTGATTTATGAAGCGGAAACGCATCTCAAAGCGCTGGATGCTGCGCTACAGCGGCTGGAATTAAAGCACGCCAGTCAATTTGATGCGTTGCTCAATGTGATGCATAACGCGGCGGTGCGGCTGGAAAATAGCGATGGTGTAACCAGCGCTGATAGCCTGCCGCAGCTAGCCGTGTCGGAGAATGCTTCCGCCCATTTAGATGCGCGGATTGAGCAGATGAAACGAGTGTATATCGCGCCGCCGGAAACGCAGCCAAACGTGCAAGTCGTCAATGAACGCCAGAGTGCCGGAAAACCATGGCGACCTTTTATGGCCGGTATGCTGACAATGCTGACGCTGGCCGCTGCGGCAGGATGGGGATGGCAGGCGCTAAACAAGCCGGATCCGCAAAAGGTGCAATTCGCCGCCAGCCTGGCGCCATTGCCGATGGCGCTTTCAGCAGAGCAGTTACGCTTGTTTCAGGCGCGGGCGCCTTCAGCGGACAGCGGGCTGGCGCAAACGCAGCAGCAGTTGGCGCGGCTCACGCAGATCAAACCGGGCTGGGCCATTGGCTATGGCGAGCAACTGGTACAACAGGCGCTCGCGCTATGGCCGCAGCAGGCGGAAACGTTGTCTCAACGGTGGCGGCAACGGCTCGACGCCGCCTCGCTGCCGGTTGAGAACCTCAACGGCTGGCACCAGGGGATGATACAGCTGCAGCAGCTGACCCAACGGCTTAATGCGCTGGATGAACAGAAAGGGAAATATATGACCGTGAGTGAGCTGAAATCAGCGGTGTTCGCCATTAGCCAGTCATTTAACCGCGCGGTCCCGGCGGAAGAACAGCTGCGCCGGCTATCGGCGATGACGGAAGGGCAAACCAGCCGCGTCGCGCAGCAAAATCAGGCGGAACAGCACCTGCAGCAGCTGATAGTCAGTTACGCGCGGCTGAAAACCAAAACGGCGGAGTAGCTTAGCGCAAGGAGTAGGGGCTGGCACCCATCACGCCGTAGCGACGCCAGCCCAGGACGCGGTGTTTATTGCTGCAGCAGTGCGGCGAATTTTGCTAACCACTGCGGATGGGCAGGCCAGGCCGGGGCGGTCACCAGATTGCCGTCAACATGGGCCTGATCGATCCCGATGTCGGCGTAATGTCCGCCGCTGAGCCGCACCTCCGGGGCGCAGGCCGGATAGGCGCTACAGGTACGCCCCTGAAGAATGCCCGCGGCGGCCAGAAGCTGCGGGCCGTGGCAGACGGCGGCGATCGGTTTACGCGTGGCGTCGAATGCCTGCACCAGTTTAATGACTTGTTCATTCAGGCGCAGATACTCCGGCGCGCGTCCGCCGGGGATCAGCAAAGCGTCATAGTCCTGCTCTTTGGCGGCGGCAAAATCAGCGTTAAGGACAAAGCGATGTCCGGGTTTTTCGCTGTAGGTTTGCGCGCCGTCAAAATCATGAATCGCCGTCATGATGTAGTCGCCTTTGACTTTATCAGGACAGACGGCATCGACCTGATGACCAATCATCTGCAGTGCCTGAAACGGCACCATGGTTTCGTAATCTTCCGCATAATCGCCCACCAGCATCAAAATCTTCTTGCCCATATCCTTGTTACTCCCACGATGAAGTTGAATAAGATATCGCCTGCCACAAGTCAAAAAGCGACCCCTGAGGGCGCTCAATAATGGTCATTGATGACATTAACTGCCGGGATTTAACCCGAGGGGAAAGCGTTGCCGCAGCCTGTAGTACGGCAACGAGAAGCAGTCAGAGATTAATCCACGTTAGTGAAGTAGTCGCGAGCAACCGCTTCGACACGCTTCGCTTCCAGGCCGGTCTTTTCGCTAATCCCGGCGATAAACGGCTTAAACTGCTCGGTCATGACGTGGCCGCCGTCCCAGTGGGCGACGTAATAACGGCACTGATAGCGATAAAAATGGAGGGTCTTCTCTCCTAACGTGTAATACATGACAATCTCCTGTCCAGTGTGTCGAGCGGCGTCCGCAAAAGCGTATAGGGCGTTACCACAATAATCAGGTATTTGATTATATCCTGCTCCCAAATGTGGGAAATTTCCAGCGAGCAATACGCGCACGGGGCAGAATTTCCCCGGGTTGCGATCCACGCTGGAAACGCGCAAATGTTGATCAGACATATCGTCTTGAATTAGACTGTTTGTATTAATTGCCGATACGCGAACAACAAGGTGGCGCAATGACCCTACAACTTCCTGATTATCACGATGTGGCGGCAGCCGCGCAGCGGATTGCCGGTTATGCCAACCGCACGCCGGTCATGACCTCAAGGACGCTCGATGAACAATTCTCCGCACAACTGTTTTTGAAGTGCGAAAACTTCCAGCGCATGGGCGCATTTAAATTCCGCGGGGCGATGAACGCGCTCCAGCAGTTTAGCGCCGAACAAAAACAGGCTGGCGTGGTGGCGTTTTCCTCCGGCAATCATGCCCAGGCCATTGCCCTGGCTGGCAGGCTGTTGGCCATTCCGGCGACTATCATCATGCCGAACGACGCGCCGGCCGCAAAAGTTGCGGCCACGCAGGGCTACGGGGGTAAAGTCGTCTTTTACGATCGTTACACTGAAGATCGCGAACAGATCGGGCGCGATCTGGCGCAGCAACACGGATTAACCTTAATTCCGCCGTACGATCATCCACACGTTATTGCCGGGCAGGGAACGGCGGCGAAAGAGCTGATTGAAGAGGCTGGCCCGCTTGATGCGCTGTTTGTCTGTCTCGGCGGCGGCGGACTGTTGTCCGGCTCGGCGCTGGCGGCGTGTCATCTGTCGCCTGGGTGCAAAATCTATGGCGTAGAGCCTGAGGCCGGTAACGATGGTCAACAATCGTTTCGTTGCGGCAGGATCGTGCATATCGAAACGCCGAAAACTATTGCCGACGGCGCGCAGACGCAACATCTGGGGCAATACACATTCCCGCTGATCCAACGGTACGTTGACGACATCCTGACCGTCAGCGACGAGGCGCTGATCGCGGCGATGAAGTTTCTCGCCGAGCGCATGAAAATGGTGGTCGAGCCGACCGGTTGCCTGGGATTTGCCGCTGCGCGGGCCGCGATGGCGCAGCTTCAGGGCAAAAAAATCGGCATTATCATCAGCGGCGGCAACGTGGATATCAGCCGCTATAGCGCGTTATTAGCCTCCGGAGAGGCATCATGAGCAATGCAAAATCGCCGATGCTTGCCCAGCTCGATACGATTGCCAAAGGGTTGAGTGAGACCTTCGCGCCGTTTTGTGAAGTGGTGGTGCATGACCTGACGCATCCACAGCAGGCGATAATATCGATTCACAATAATCTCTCCGGCAGGGAAATCGGCCAGCCGGCGACCGAGATGGGGTTAGCGCGGATTGCCAGCGCAGATTTTCCCGCCGTGGTCGCCAACTATGCCAATCAGTTTGCCGACGGCCGCGCGGTGAAAAGTACGTCCATTGGCATTAAAGGCGAGGACGGCGAATACGTTGCCGCACTCTGTCTTAATATCGATATGACGCTGTTTCGCGGGATGCAGAGCGCACTGGCGCGTTTTACCGCCACCGAGAGCGCGACGGTGGTCGAACATCTGGAAGCGGGTGGCACGGCGGCCATTCGCCAGCGGATAGATGCGTTTGCCGCCGAGCGGGCAACGACCGCCAGGGCGCTAAGCGCGACGGATCGTAAAATGGTGATTCAAGCGTTGCGTAGAGAGGGGCTGCTGGAGCTGCGCAAATCGATGGATACGGTGGCGCAGCATCTCGGTATCTCGCGGGCGACCGCCTATCTGTATGCCCGGCAGGAGCGGGAAGCGTAGCGGCCGCACGAAAGTGCAACCGCTATGGCGTCAGGCCGTTTATTTAAGCCCGGCTTGTTCGGAGGCGGTTAACGCCAGCGTCTGCACGCTGCCGCTTTCTGCCGAGGCGACAGCGGCTTCCAGCACCGCCATCACCGCCAGCGCCTGCAGCGGCGGCACCGGGTTGGCGATTTTGCCGAGTAGGGCATCGCGAACCTGAATATAGTACTGACGCTGATCGCCTTTCGGCGTGGCGAGCGTTTTCGCCTGCAGGCTGGCGTCGAACAGCGTCATGCTGTCGTCATCCTGACCCCAGCTTTCGCTACCGGGGATCACGCCGGACAGCAGTTGGCTCTCCTGTTGGTCCGCTTTCAATTTGACAACGCTACCGCTGTCGCCGTGGACCGTAAAGCGTGAGACGCCGCCGGCTACCAGCATGCTGCAGTGCAAAATCACTTTGTGCTGCGGATAGTTCAGCACCACGTGCGCCCAGTCGTTAATTTCCGCGCCCTGGCGCAGGGTGGCGATATTGCCTTGTACCGATTGCGGCAGACCGAACAGTTGCAGGGTCTGGTCGATCAGGTGGGGGCCAATATCAAACCACAGGCCGCTGCCCGGTACGTTCTGTTCACGCCAGCGTACGCGTACTTCCGGGCGGAAGCGGTCGATGTGCGACTCGAAATGTTTAACCTTGCCGATAAGTCCCTGTTCGATGGTCTGTTTGATAGCGAGATAATCGCTATCCCAACGGCGGTTATGGAATACGGAAAGCAGCAGCTGTTTTTCTTCGGCCAGGGCGATGAGCTCGCGCGCTTCCTGCATATCAAGGGTAAAGGGTTTATCCACCACCACGTGTTTACCGGCGTTGAGCGCCAGGCGCGCCAGCGGAGCATGGGTGGCGTTAGGAGAAGCGATGACCACCAGGTCAACGTCCGGATGTTGGATGGCTTCTTCCGGGGAGGCGATGACCGTAACATCGGCCAGATCCTGTTTGACTTTGGCTTCATCGCGGGAAGCAACGACGGCAAGTTTTAACCCCTCAACCGAGTTGATCAGCGGCGCGTGAAACGTTTTACCGACAAACCCGTAGCCGATCAGCGCAATGTTAATGTTCTTACCTGCGGCGGCGATAACTTTATGCATGACTTTCTCCACGTTATTCAGCGTCAGCGATGCTGACCTGCATTGAACTCTCATCGCCAAGCTCGTGCCACGGCTTGTCGAGGAATAAGCGATCGATGTGTTGCAGTTCGGCGAC
>CABUCP010000206.1 GCA_902490055.1 uncultured Klebsiella sp.
TGGTTTATGCCTCGCTGTTGGTACCGAGCATGATCCTGTTCGAATCCTTCCTGAGCTTCCTCGGACTCGGCACCCAGGAGCCACTAAGCAGCTGGGGCGCGCTACTGAGTGATGGCGCCAACTCAATGGAAGTATCGCCGTGGCTGCTGCTGTTCCCGGCCGGTTTCCTGGTGATCACGCTGTTTTGTTTCAACTTTATCGGCGATGGCCTGCGTGATGCCCTCGACCCGAAAGACCGCTAAGGAGCGCCGTCATGAGTACAATTGAAATGACCTCCGCGCCGCAGGCTGCGCAGCAAAGCGGTCTGCTGTTGGATGTAAAAGATCTCCGGGTGACCTTTAACACGCCGGATGGCGATGTGACTGCGGTGAACGACCTGAACTTTAATCTGCGCGCCGGGGAAACCTTAGGTATCGTCGGTGAGTCAGGCTCCGGTAAGTCGCAGACCGCGTTTGCGTTAATGGGGCTGCTGGCGGCAAATGGCCGTATTGGCGGCTCCGCAACCTTTAATGGCCGCGAAATCCTCAATTTACCGGAACGCGACCTGAATAAGCTGCGCGCCGAACAGATTTCGATGATTTTCCAGGACCCAATGACCTCGTTGAATCCGTACATGAGGGTCGGCGAACAGTTGATGGAAGTCCTGATGCTACATAAAGGGTTGAGCAAAGCCGCCGCTTTTGAAGAGTCGGTGAAGATGCTTGATGCGGTGAAAATGCCGGAAGCGCGTAAGCGTATGAAGATGTTCCCGCATGAATTCTCCGGCGGTATGCGTCAGCGCGTAATGATTGCTATGGCGCTGTTATGTCGACCAAAGCTGCTGATTGCCGATGAGCCGACCACCGCGCTGGATGTGACCGTACAGGCGCAGATCATGACCCTGCTTAATGAGCTGAAGCGTGAATTCAACACCGCCATCATCATGATCACCCACGACCTCGGCGTTGTAGCCGGGATTTGCGACAAGGTACTGGTAATGTACGCCGGCCGCACCATGGAGTACGGTCAGGCGCGCGATGTCTTCTATCAACCGTCGCATCCGTATTCTATTGGTCTGTTGAATGCCGTTCCACGTCTCGATGGCGAAGGAGATTCGCTGCTGACGATTCCTGGCAACCCGCCAAACCTGCTGCGCCTGCCAAAAGGCTGTCCGTTCCAGCCGCGCTGCCCGCACGCGATGGAAATTTGTAATAGCGCTCCGCCGCTCGAGGCGTTTGCGCCGGGCCGCCTGCGCGCCTGCTTTAAACCGGTAGGGGATCTGCTATGAACGCCGCAATCGAACAAAGAAAAGTGCTGCTCGAAATCGCTGATTTAAAAGTGCATTTCGATATTAAAGATGGCAAACAGTGGTTCTGGCAGCCGTCAAAAACGCTGAAGGCGGTCGATGGCGTTACCCTGCGTTTGTACGAAGGCGAAACGCTGGGCGTAGTGGGTGAATCAGGCTGCGGTAAATCGACTTTCGCTCGCGCGATCATTGGGCTGGTGAAGGCAACCGACGGTAAAGTCGCCTGGCTGGGTAAAGATCTGTTGGGCATGAAGCAGGAAGAGTGGCGCGATGTGCGTAGCGATATCCAGATGATTTTCCAGGATCCGCTGGCGTCGCTCAACCCGCGTATGACCATCGGCGAGATCATCGCAGAACCACTGCGGACCTATCATCCGAAAATGTCGCGTCAGGAAGTGCGCGACCGGGTGAAAGCAATGATGATGAAAGTCGGCCTGCTGCCAAACCTGATTAACCGCTATCCGCACGAATTCTCCGGCGGCCAGTGTCAACGTATCGGTATCGCCCGCGCGTTGATCCTTGAACCGAAGCTGATTATCTGCGATGAACCGGTGTCGGCGCTGGACGTTTCCATTCAGGCGCAGGTGGTGAACCTGTTGCAGCAACTACAGCGGGAAATGGGACTATCGTTGATTTTTATCGCCCATGACCTGGCGGTGGTAAAACATATTTCCGACCGCGTGCTGGTGATGTATTTAGGGCATGCGGTGGAGCTGGGTACCTACGACGAGGTGTACCATAATCCGCTGCATCCTTATACCAAAGCGCTGATGTCGGCGGTGCCGGTGCCCGATCCCGATCTGGAGAAGAATAAAACGATTCAACTTCTGGAAGGTGAGTTGCCTTCACCGATTAATCCACCTTCGGGCTGCGTCTTCCGTACCCGATGTCCGCTGGCCGGGCCCGAATGCGCGAAAACGCGACCGGTGCTCGAAGGCAGTTTCCGCCACGCGGTTTCCTGCCTGAAGGTAGACCCGTTATAATCGCAAGGGCTGACTGACGTCAGCCCTTTTTTCTTGTGAGGTTAACGTGGCTGTTACTATTTCCGCCGCCCGTTTGCGGCTATACCATTTGCTCTTCGATCAAACTCGCCGTTCCGGCCGCCGTTTTGAAGGTCTGTGCGGATTATTCGCGCTGCTGAGCGTGGTGATTATTTTTGTTGAGTCCGGACTGGGATCGCAATATCACCTGACCCTCGATGAATGGCATATCTTTATCTGGCTGGAACTGTTTGTCACGGCGGTATTCACCGCTGAATATATTCTGCGCATCATTAGCTGGCCGCATCCGCTGCGTTATATCTTCAGCTTCTGGGGATTTATCGATCTGGCGACCATCCTGCCGCTATATGTGATGTGGTTGTGGCCGGAAATCAGCCTCGATTACGTTTTCGCCTGGCGGGCGATGCGGGCCATCCGCGCACTACGTATTCTCAAGCTGCTGCGCTTTATGCCATCGCTGAATATTTTCTGGGTAGCAATTGTTAGCGCCCGTCATCAACTGATTCTGTTTTACTCGTTTATTGCCATCGTAATGGTGATCTTCGGCTCGTTGATGTATTTGATTGAGGGGCCGCAGTACGGGTTTACCACCCTGAATGCGTCAGTTTATTGGGCAATCGTCACTATTACCACGGTATTACGCCGCATACGCCTTTAGGCCGGATCCTCGCATCGGTACTTATTTTGATCGGCTATTCTATCATCGCGATCCCGACCGGGCTGATTACCACCCATATGACCACGGCGTTGCAAAACCGCCGCGCTCGTCGCATCTGCCCGGGCTGTAAGCATGATGCGCATGATAAAGACGCCCGATTCTGTAATGCCTGCGGAGCGGAGCTACCGCAATAGCGGCAGAAAAAGAAAAAGCCTGCCGGTGTCGCCGCCGGCAGGCTTTTCTATGGGCGAATAGACTTAACGCTTATTCGCGCCACAGGATGTGGCACAGCTTGTGATCTTTTTCGCGGCACAGCAGCACGCGAGCGAAAATATCGTTGAGTTCGCCGCCGTCGGTATCGGCAAGGCCAATCACGACCTCGGCGAAGAAGTCCGGATTGAGGTCGTAATCAACATGCTCTTGCCAATCTTCCGCCGGGTCAAATAGTTCGGCGCCGCCGCGCTCTTCAAACTGTAGGTTGAAAAGAATGATATCCGCCGGGTCGAGGTTATCTGCCGCCAGCTCAAGAAAGATATCGTAGGCCTGCTCGAGCGTTTCGTCTTCGGTCAGGCGATTGTTTAAATCCATATCCATGATTGCTACTCGTTAAGCATCTGATGGGCACGTTTTACAGCAACGGACTGAAGAAGTAAAACAGTCGCTCAGCGATTCGTTGCCACAGCGGGCGTTTAGCCCACAGTTTTGGGTCCAGCAGCCGTGAGCGGGAGATGTAATCATCCTGTACTGCCGCTAAATCGCCGCCGAAACCAACGTCATCAATCGCCAGCGTAATCTCAAAATTGAGCCACAGGCTGCGCATATCGAGGTTAACGGTACCGACCAGACTCAGCTCGCCGTCGACCAGCACGCTTTTAGTGTGCAGCAGGCCGCCTTCAAATTGATAAATTTTCACCCCAGCAGCCAGCAGTTCGGTAAAGAAGGCGCGGCTGGCCCAGCCAACCAGCAGCGAGTCATTTTTGCGCGGCATGATAATGCTGACCTCAACGCCGCGCTGCGCGGCGGTACAGATAGCGTGCAGCAGGTCATCGCTGGGAACGAAGTAGGGGGTGGTCATAATCAGGTGTTCTTTCGCCGCATAGGCGGCGGTTAACAGCGCTTGATGAATCAAGTCTTCCGGGAAGCCAGGGCCGGAGGCAATAGTATGAATAGTGTGGCCGTTAGCCTCTTCAAACGGCATGATGTTGACGTCCGGCGGCGGCGGTAAAATGCGTTTGCCGGTCTCGATTTCCCAGTCGCAGGAGTAAACGATGCCCATGGCCGTTGCCACCGGGCCCTCCATTCGCGCCATCAGGTCCACCCACTGGCCGACGCCCGAGTCCTGTTTAAAGTAGCGCGGATCGACCATATTCATGCTGCCGGTGTAGGCAATATAGTTGTCGATCATCACCATTTTACGGTGCTGTCGGAGATCCATGCGGCGTAAGAACACGCGCATCAGATTGACCTTGAGCGCCTCGACAACTTCAATACCGGCATTACGCATCATGGCAGCCCATGGGCTGCGGAAGAAGGCGACGCTGCCGGCGGAGTCGAGCATCAGCCGGCAATGTACGCCGCGGCGCGCAGCGGCCATTAGAGATTCGGCGACCTGATCGGCCATACCGCCGGGCTGCCAGATGTAGAACACCATCTCAATATTGTGCCGCGCCAGCTGGATATCGCGAATCAACGCCTGCATGACGTCATCAGATTCGGTCAACAGCTGCAACTGGTTGCCCTTCACGCCGGCGATCCCCTGGCGGCGCTCGCAGAGTTTAAACAACGATTCGGCAACCGGGCTATTTTCCTCGGCAAAGATATGTTTACAGCTTTTAAGGTCCGTTAGCCATTTAGCGGTTGAAGGCCACATCGCGCGAGCGCGCTCGGCGCGACGTTTACCAAGATGCAGTTCGCCGAAGGAAAGATAGGCGATGATCCCCACCAGCGGCAGGATGTAAATAATCAGCAACCACGCCATCGCGGAGGGAACCGCGCGGCGTTTCATTAAAATGCGTAATGTAACGCCGGCTATCAACAGCCAGTACCCAAGAATGACCAGCCAGTTTACGACCGTGTAAAAGGTTGTCATAGATGAAAAATCCTTTTGAATTGCTCTATATCATGAGTTTACGCATCATCATCCTTCTGGCAAATAAAAAAGCAGCGAAAGCGATGGTCAGGCAGATTCATCGGTTTATAATAAGGGCTGTTTTCACTCGTAGAGTCATAGCAATGAAGCGTAGTAGAACGGAAGTAGGGCGCTGGCGCATGCTTAGACAAGTAAGTCGCCGTAAATCGCGCTGGCTGGAAGCCCAATCGCGCCGCAACATGCGCATTCTCTCCATCAGAAAGAGTCTGGTAAAACGGCAGCGTCACTCACTGTTGTTCACTTTCTCGGAATTTTGAGAGCTGATAGTAAAGGCACCGCTTGCGGTGCCTGAGATTGCTGACGAACCTCGTGCAACCGTCGGACTTACCGATCGCTTCTGCTTCTGCTTCTGCCTCTGTGTCTGGGCATCACTCACTCCCTCAAACCCTTTTTCATCTGTTGGTTTATCAGCATGACGTCGGGTTGTATAGATTTACGAATAAAAACCATTCTCAGGATTCCCTTGTTAACCATAATGTTGTATTTATAATGCAACTTATAAAGTAAGGAATCTGATGATGAATACCAGTGAGAAAGCAGGGCATACTTTTCTGGCGAGCCTGGGAAAAACCCGCCTACGTCCCGGCGGCGTTGAGGCAACAGAATGGTTGTTTCGTCAGGCTCATTTTACTCGCGACAGTAAAGTGCTGGAGGTTGCCTGTAATATGGGAACCACCTCCATTGAAATAGCCCGACGATTTGGCTGTAGTGTCTATGCCATCGATATGGATAAAGAGGCGTTGGCCAAAGCGCGGCAAAATATTTTGCGCGAAGGCGTTGATGGTAGAGTATTTGTGATGGAGGCCAACGCGACGCGGCTGCCATTTCCCGATGCAACCTTTGACGTGGTGATAAATGAGGCGATGCTGACGATGTATGCCGATAAAGCGAAAGAGCGCCTGGTGGCGGAATATTATCGGGTGCTGAAGCCCGGCGGCCGACTGCTCACTCACGATATTATGTATACCCAGTCGTCATTTGATGACGCAGAGCAAACGGCGCTGCAGAATGTGGTAAAATCACATGTCAGCCCGATGTCGCAGGCCCGCTGGCAGGCGATGTTCCTCTCCGCCGGCTTTGCCACGTTTGCTTGCCATCATGGCGCAATGACATTGATGTCGCCGCGCGGATTGATTAAAGATGAA
>CABUCP010000207.1 GCA_902490055.1 uncultured Klebsiella sp.
TAACGATGTCAGCCAATTAGCGGATACGCTGGAAGAGGTGCTGAAATCCTGGGGCAGTGATGCGAAAGATGAAGCGGAGAATGCACGCAAAAAAGCGCAGTCGCTGCTAAAAGAAACGCGCGCCCGCCTGAATGGCAATACTCGCCTGCGTCAGGCGGCCCAGGATACCGTTGAGCGCGCCCGCGATGCCGCCGGCTGTGCCGACAGCTATGTGCGTGATAAACCCTGGCAGAGCGTCGGCGCCGCCGCCGCCGTTGGGGTATTTATTGGCGTTTTGCTTAATTTGCGTCGATAATTTCTCTGACAGACTACATGTGAAGATAACAAATACGCGTCTGACCCTGCGTACCCCGGTACGCAGGGTTTTTTATTATTCGGGGCTCGCCAACGCCCGCTTCAGTTCGCCGACCACTTCGTTTGCCATTGCCGCCGACGTTAAATTAGTAAAACTCATTAGCAGACCGCCCTCGCCGCGACTGCGCAGCCGCCAGTCGCTCAACGCCTGTACCGCCAGCCCGGCCCGTTGGCCACGTCTCGCCAACTCGCGATCGTCGCCGCTCACCGCCGCCACCAGTTGAATACCTCCGGACTGCGGCACCACCCGAAAGCCCTGCTCCTGCAGCGCCGACTCCAGCCACTGCCGCCGCTGCGCATAGCTGGCGCGCATCTTCTTCAGATGCCGCCAGAAATGCCCTTCGTTAATAAAGTCCGCCAGCGTTTGCTGCCACAGCGTCGGCACATTGCAATGCATCAACTCAACCTGACGGCGAAACGCCGCCACCAGCGGCTGCGGCACCACTAGCCAGGCAGTACGCAGCGCGGGAAACATCGATTTACTGAAAGACCCGGCATACAAGACCCGCTGCGGCGCATCGAGGCTCTTAAGCGGCGGCAGCGGTTTGCCGTGGTAGCGAAATTCGCTATCGTAATCATCTTCAATAATCCAGCCGTCGCGCTGCGTCGCCCACTGTAGCAACCAGCGGCGTCTCTCCAGCGACAAAGCCACCCCGAGCGGGCTTTGATGCGCGGGGGTTAATAGCGCGAAGCGCGCCTGCGGGTAATGCGTCTGCGCCCAATCAACGTTCATGCCTTCGCCATCGACCGGCACCGGATCGATATTCACCCCCGCCGCGCTGACCACCGGGCGAATAAATGGATATCCCGGGTCTTCCATCCACATATGTTGCCCCGGCTGCGCGAGGGTACGCAAAATCAGCGTCATCGACGCGGCGTAGTTACCACTAATCAGCACCTGCTCGGGCTGGCACTCAATACTGCGCGACAGGCGCAGATAGTCAACAATCGCCTGACGCAGTATCAGCTCGCCGCCGGGATCGCCGGGGGGCAGGTCGAAGCGCGATTGCGTGCGCAGCCGCCGTCCCATCACCCGCGCCCACAGGCCGCGTGGGAAAAGATCCAGCGCCGGTAGCCCCATTTGAAAAGGCTGCGGCGCACAAGCGTCCCGACTCGCCGCCGGCCGTTGGGGAATGGACTGCCGCAGGCTAAGCCGCTCGCTAACAAAGGTGCCCGCCTGACCGCGACGCTCCAGCCAGCCCTGCGCCACCAGCTCGCCCCAGGCGTTTTCAATGGTCGCCCGCGACACCCCCAGTTCCTGCGCGTAAACCCGGCTGGCGGGAAGACGACTTCCCGGCGCCAGCTCGCCGTGCTCAATTGCTGATTTCAACTGGCGAGCGATGCGCTGATAGTGCGGCACTTTTTTGGCTTCCATCATGGTCTGCTTTTTTCATCACAATATGGCTATCTTCAGCAGTCCATTATAGTGCTATTTTGCTCGGGTCTTAGAGAGGAGAACTGCAGAATGACCACATTACGTCAGCCGTACAGCGAACTGAGCCCGGAAGTTTACAAAGGGCTGGTTCAGGCCAGCATCGCACTGGAAAAAAGCGAATTGGGCAGCACCCTGGTGGAGCTGGTCTATTTGCGGGTATCGCAAATCAACGGCTGCGCCTTCTGCCTGGAGATGCACAGCAAAGCGCTGCGTAAGGCCGGCGTGGCGCAGAACAAACTGGATGCGCTGGCAGGCTGGCGCGTTAGCGCGCATTTTAGCGCCGAAGAACGCGCCGCATTGGCCTGGGCCGAATCGGTTACCGACATCGCCGTTAGCCATGCCGAAGATGAGGTTTATCTGCCTTTGGAGGAACATTTCACGCCGCGCCAGATTAGCGATTTGACCTTTGCCATCAGCCTGATGAACGCCTTTAACCGTCTGGCAATCGCCATGCGGATGTAGTTTTCGGGTACCAGCTTCCGTCCCCTGCCGCATCAGGCGGTGGGGGATAGCTTAACGAAAAACTCTATATATTGCGTGGTTGAAGTTTTAAATAACTACATCTAGTATTTCCTCAACGATAAGCCCACAATGATCGACGCAATGTTTTGCGCCGCCTTGTCATCTTAAATGGAAATACGAATCATGCGCATTATTATTTACACTCGAAATGACTGCGTGCAATGCCATGCCACCAAACGCGCGATGGAGAGCCGCGGTTTTGACTTCGATATGGTCAATATTGACCATCATCCTGAAGCTATCGACATGCTACGCGAGCAGGGGTTCCAGCAGCTACCGGTCGTCATGGCCGGGGAAACCCGCTGGTCCGGCTTCCGCCCCGATATGATCAATCGCCTGCGCCCCGCCGCGGCAACGACCAGCCTATGAGCCTGATCGTCTACTTCTCCAGCAGCTCGGAAAATACGCACCGCTTTGTACAGCGCCTGGCGCTGCCTGCCGTGCGCATCCCGCTCAACGAGCGCGAGCGAATTCAGGTAGACGAGCCCTATATTCTCATCGTCCCCAGCTACGGCGGCGGCGGTACGGCAGGCGCCGTGCCGCGCCAGGCGATCCGCTTTTTGAACGACCCGCATAACCGCCAGCTGATTCGCGGCGTGATTGCCGCCGGCAACCGTAACTTCGGCGAAGCCTATGGCCGGGCGGGGGACGTTATCGCGCAGAAATGCGCCGTACCGTACCTGTACCGTTTTGAGCTGATGGGCACCCAGTTAGATGTCGACAACGTGCGTAAAGGAGTAAGCGAATTTTGGCAACGACAACCGCAGAACGTATAACCGCCGGGGCGTCTGATTTCCACGCCCTCAATGCGATGCTGAATTTATATGACAGCAATGGCCGCATTCCCTTTGAAAAGGACCAACAGGCGGTCGACGCATTTATCAGCAGCCACGTCCGCCCCAACAGCGTGCCATTCGCCGGCGTCGAGGAAAAACTGCAGTGGCTGAGCGACGAGGGCTATTACGATCCGGCGGTCCTGGCCCGCTATGAACGGCGCTTCGTGCTATCCCTTTTCGCCCACGCCCATCAGCACGGTTTTCGCTTCCGCACCTTCCTCGGCGCGTGGAAGTTCTACACCAGCTATGCCTTACGTACCTTCGACGGTAAACGCTATCTGGAACATTTCGCCGACCGCACCTGCATGGTGGCGCTCAGCCTGGCGCAGGGCGATGAAACCCTGGCGCGCCAGCTCACCGACGAGATCCTCTCCGGCCGCTTCCAGCCGGCGACGCCGACCTTCCTCAACGCCGGTAAACAGCAGCGCGGCGAGCTGGTCTCCT
The DNA here is from genome assembly GCA_902490055.1 of uncultured Klebsiella sp. Lineage (GTDB taxonomy): Bacteria > Pseudomonadota > Gammaproteobacteria > Enterobacterales > Enterobacteriaceae > Klebsiella. The sequence goes on from CABUCP010000207.1 coordinate 3,592, forward strand.
GCTTCCTGCTGCGCATCGAAGATAATATGGAGTCGATCGGCCGGGCGGTAAATTCCGCGCTGCAGCTGTCGAAACGCGGCGGCGGCGTGGCGTTTCTGCTGTCCAATCTGCGCGAAGCGGGGGCGCCAATAAAGCGTATTGAAAACCAATCTTCCGGCGTGGTGCCGGTAATGAAAATGCTCGAAGACGCCTTCTCCTACGCCAACCAGCTGGGCGCGCGTCAGGGCGCTGGCGCGGTGTATCTGCATGCCCACCATCCCGATATTTTGCGCTTCCTCGATACCAAGCGGGAAAATGCCGATGAGAAGATCCGCATTAAAACCCTGTCGCTGGGGGTGGTGATCCCCGATATCACCTTCCAGTTGGCGAAAGAAGATGCGCAGATGGCGCTGTTCTCCCCTTACGACGTCGAGCGACTGTACGGCAAACCTTTTGGCGATATCGCCGTGAGCGAGCGATATACCGAGCTGGTGGCCGATGAGCGCGTTAGCAAACGCTGGATCCGCGCCCGCGATTTGTTCCAGCGGCTGGCGGAGATCCAGTTTGAATCCGGCTATCCCTATATCATGTTTGAGGATACGGTAAACCGCGCCAATCCGATCGCCGGGCGCATTAATATGAGCAACCTGTGCTCGGAGATCCTGCAGGTCAACACCGCCTCAACCTTCGACGAAAATCTTAATTACGCCACCGTCGGCGAGGATATCTCCTGCAACCTCGGCTCGCTGAATATCGCCCACGCCATGGACTCGCCGGACTTCGCCCGCACCGTCGAAGTCGCGATACGCGGCCTGACGGCGGTCTCCGATATGAGCGATATTCGTTCGGTGCCGTCGGTGGCCGCGGGCAACGCCGCGTCGCACGCGATTGGTCTTGGGCAGATGAACCTGCACGGCTATCTGGCGCGCGAAGGGATCGCCTACGGTAGCCCGGAGGGACTGGACTTTACCAATCTCTATTTCTACACCGTGACCTGGCACGCCCTGCGCACCTCAATGGCGATGGCGCGCGAGCGCGGGCAGCGCTTTGCCGGTTTTGAACAGTCGCGCTACGCCAGCGGCGACTACTTCCAGCAGTACCTCGAGGGCGACTGGCAGCCGAAAACCACCCGGGTCCGCGAGCTGTTTGCCCACGCCGGCATCACCCTGCCCGACCGCGAAATGTGGCGTCAGCTGCGCGATGACGTGATGCGCTACGGCATTTACAACCGCAATTTACAGGCGGTGCCGCCGACGGGGTCTATCTCCTACATCAACCATGCGACCTCAAGCATTCATCCGATTGTGTCGAAAATCGAGATCCGCAAGGAGGGGAAGACCGGCCGCGTGTACTATCCGGCGCCGTTTATGACCAACGACAATCTGGCGCTGTATCAGGATGCCTGGGAAATTGGCCCGGAAAAGATCATCGATACCTATGCCGAGGCGACGCGGCACGTCGATCAGGGGCTGTCGCTGACGCTGTTCTTCCCCGATACCGCCACCACCCGTGATATTAATAAAGCGCAAATCTACGCGTGGAAGAAAGGCATCAAGACGCTGTATTACATCCGCCTGCGCCAGCTGGCGCTGGAAGGTACCGAAATCGAAGGCTGCGTGTCCTGCGCGCTGTAAGGAGAACAGGATGACCCATTTATCGCGCATCAGCGCCATTAACTGGAACAAAATTGAGGACGACAAGGACCTCGAGGTGTGGAACCGCCTGACCAGCAACTTCTGGCTACCGGAAAAGGTGCCGCTGTCTAACGACATCCCGCTTTGGCAGGGCCTGACGCCGCAGGAGCAGCAGTTGACCATCCGCGTCTTTACCGGGCTGACGCTGCTCGACACCATTCAGAATACCGTCGGCGCCCCGGCGTTAATGGCCGATGCGCTCACCCCGCATGAAGAGGCGGTGCTGTCAAACGTCAGCTTTATGGAGGCGGTACACGCCCGCTCGTACAGCTCTATTTTCTCAACCCTGTGCCACAGCAAGGATGTCGATGCCGCCTACGCCTGGAGCGAGGATAACGCTCCGCTACAGCGCAAAGCGCAATTGATGCTCAATTACTATCAGGCCGATGAACCGCTGAAGAAAAAAATCGCCAGCGTATTCCTTGAATCTTTTCTCTTCTATTCGGGGTTCTGGCTGCCGATGTACTTTTCCAGCCGCGGCAAGCTGACCAATACCGCCGATTTAATCCGCCTGATTATTCGCGACGAAGCAGTGCATGGTTACTATATTGGCTATAAGTACCAAAAAGGGCTGGAAATCGTCAGCGCCGCCAAACGCGAGGAGCTAAAGAATTTCGCCTTTGATTTGTTAATGGATCTCTACGATAACGAGCTGGCCTATACCCGCGAGCTGTATGCCGACACCTCGTGGCTTGACGACGTCAACGCTTTCCTCTGTTACAACGCCAATAAAGCGCTGATGAACCTGGGCTACGAGGCGCTATTTCCGGCGGAAATGGCCGCCGTCAACCCGGCTATCCTCGCGGCGCTCTCCCCCAATGCCGATGAAAACCACGACTTTTTCTCCGGTTCCGGTTCTTCATATGTGATGGGTAAAGCGGAAGAAACCGCCGACGACGATTGGGACTTTTAACCTCATTTATAATGGGGAATATGGCAACATATTCCCCAGTGATCTATTTCAC
>CABUCP010000208.1 GCA_902490055.1 uncultured Klebsiella sp.
GCCAGGTATAATGGCGATATCAAATCTGTTTGTGAGTAAACATGAAATCACCCTCTGGCGAGATACCGCAGTACCTGATGATTAAGGCGCAGCTGCAGGCGCGTATTCAAAATGGCGCGTTGAAAAGCGGCGATAAGCTGCCTTCCGAGCGCGAGCTGTGCGCGCTGTTCAACACGACCCGTATTACGGTGCGCGAGAGTCTGGCGCAGCTGGAGGCCAGCGGCGTGATTTACCGCGCCGACCGCCGCGGCTGGTTCGTGACGCCGGAGCGGTTGTGGCTGGATCCGACGCAGAACACCAATTTCCACAAGCTGTGTCTCGAGCAGGGACGCGAGCCGAAAACGGTGCTGCTTGAAGGGCGCTTAACCGCCGTGCCGCTGGACGTGATGGCCCCGCTGGCGCTGCAGCCCTTCGATCAGGTTTACCTGCTGACGCGTCTGCGCTATGCCGACGGGCGGCCGGTGTGCTATTGCGAAAACCACTGTCTGCCCGCACGGGTGCCGGAGCTGCTGCGTCACGATCTTAACGGCAGCCTGACCGAGATTTATCACAGCCAATATGACCTGATCTATACCAGTATGCATTTGTCGTTTTATCCCACTTCAATGCCGCCGCAGGCTGCCGAAGCATTGGGGGTGATGGAAGGTCGCCCGGCGCTGCTGCTGCGCCGGCTGAATTACGATCAGCACGGACGTATTCTCGATTACGATATTGAATACTGGCGTCATGATAGCCTGCGGATTGAAGTTGATACCCATTGATTTTATTGCACAAACACTTCCATTTCCCCGGTGGCCCTAGCGCTTGCCGGGGCTACTCAACTCCACTCGTTTTAACTCTTTCGACACACTTCTTTCATCGTTTTGTCATAAATCATCGGTAGCGTGAAAACAAATCTGGTCTACACCAGAATAACTGACTACCCGATGAGGCTTACACGATGAAACTTTCCCGACTTGCTCTGCTGTCCCTGTTCGCGCTCGCCAGCTCTCCGGTTTGGGCGGACGGCGTCGTCACGGTTTACTCCGCTGATGGCCTGCATGACGGCGATAACAGCTGGTATCAGCACCAGTTCGACGCCTTCACCAAAGCGACGGGCATCAAAGTGCAGTATGTGGAAGGCGGGTCCGGCGCGATCGTCGAACGTCTGGCGAAGGAGCGGACTAATCTGCAGGCCGATGTGCTGGTTACGGTACCGCCGTTTATTCAGCGCGCCGCCAAAGAACAGCTGTTGGCAACCTTTACAGCGCAGGGCAGCGCGCAGATCCCCGGCGCCAACGACCACTATGCGCCGCTGGTGAATAACTATCTGACCTTCATCTACAACGGCCAATTGCTGAAAACCGCGCCGGCCAGCTGGCAGGATCTGCTGGATAGCCGCTTTAAGAACAAGCTGCAGTATTCCACGCCGGGGCAGGCGGGCGACGGTACCGCGGTGATGCTGCAGGCGTTCCATAGCCTCGGCGGCAAAGACGCCGGCTTCGCGTATCTTGGCAAGCTGCAGGCCAATAACGTTGGCCCATCGGCCTCGACCGGCAAGCTGACGGCGCTGGTCAACAAAGGCGAACTGTACGTCGCCAATGGCGATCTGCAGATGAACCTGTCGCAGATGGCGCGTAATCCGAATGTCAAAATCTTCTGGCCGGCGGACGATAAAGGCGAGCGTAGCGCGCTGGCGCTGCCGTACACCATCGGTCTGGTGCAGAACGGGCCAAATAGCGAAAACGGCAAAAAGCTGATCAATTTCCTGCTGGATAAACCAGCGCAATCCAGCGTTAGCGCGCTCTCCTGGGGCCTACCGGCGCGTAGCGACGTGGCGCCGACGGATGGCAATTTTAAGGCGGCGAAAGCGGCGCTCGACGGCGTGAAGAGCTGGGAGCCGAACTGGGACGACGTTGCAGTATCGCTGTCGGCGGATATCGCCCGCTGGCATAAAGTGACCGATAGCGAGTAAGCCTGATGTTGATGAAAACGACCGTCACTCCTTCCCCGTCGCTGGCGGGGACTTCCGGGATCACCCTGGACTCGCTGCGCGTTTCGTACCACGGCAACGTGGTCTTAAAACCGCTGTCATTGACCATCGAACCCGGTGAGGTGCTGGCGCTGATTGGCCCTTCCGGTTCCGGGAAAACCACGGTACTGCGGGCGATTGCCGGGTTTGTGCAACCGGCTGGCGGTCGGATCCTGATCGGCGACACGGATGTCACCCAGTTGCCGCCGTACAAGCGCGGGCTGGCGATGGTGGTACAGAACTACGCGCTGTTCCCGCATATGAAGGTGGAAGATAACGTTGCGTTCGGCCTGCGGGCGCAAAAGCAGCCGAAGCTGCTTATCGCCGAGCGGGTTGCGGAAGCCTTAAAAATCGTCGGCATGGCGGACTACGCCACGCGCTATCCGCATCAGCTTTCCGGCGGCCAGCAGCAGCGCGTCGCCATCGCCCGCGCGATTGCCGTGCGTCCTCGCGTGCTGCTGCTTGATGAGCCGCTGTCGGCGCTGGATGCGCAGATCCGCCATAACATGGTGGAGGAGATTGCCCGCCTGCACCGTGAGCTGCCGGAACTGACCATCCTCTACGTCACCCACGATCAGACCGAAGCGCTGACCCTGGCGGACAAAATCGGCATCATGAAAGATGGCTCACTGATCGCCCACGGCGAAACGCACGAGCTCTATCACTATCCGCCGAACCGCTTTAGCGCCGAATTCCTCGGCCGCGCCAATATTCTGCAGGCCACCGCGCTGAAAGATAGCCCGCAGCCGGGCCTGGTTAACGTAAGCTGCGGCGGTGGCCTGATTAACGCCTTCAGCCGGGGCGGCCAGCACGGCAGCAACAAGCTGTTATGCATTCGCCCGCAGCATATGAGCCTTACGCCGCGTTCGCCGGCCAGTAATCGCCTCAACGCCACCCTGACCTCGGTACACTGGCAGGGCGATCTGACGCATCTGCTGTGCGATGTCGCGGGTGAAGCGGTGCGGATTGTGATGACCCACGTGAACCCGCTGCCGCAAACGGGCGACAAGCTGGCGCTCTACTTCGAACCTCATGATGCGGTTCTGATCGAGGTGTCATGATGACGCGAACCCTAACGTTTGCGCGCCCGGCGCGAAACCTACGTCCCTACCTGTGGCTGGCGTTGCCGCTGCTGGTGCTGGCGACGCTATTTTTCTACCCGCTGCTGCTGATCGCTGAACAGGCGTTACGTGACGCCAGCGGTAACCTGAGTCTGCAGACCCTCTGGCAGGTGATCGACTCTAAGCGCTTTATCAGCGCATTGTTCAATACCTTGCAGATCGCCGTTTTCGCGACGCTCGGCTGCCTGGTGCTTGGCAGCGTGTTGGCGCTGATTCTGGTCTTTATTCCGTTCCCCGGCAGCCAGCTGGTTAGCCGGGTCATCGATACGTTTATCGCGCTGCCGACCTTCCTGATTACCCTCGCATTCACCTTTATTTACGGCTCCGCGGGGCTGCTCAACGGCACCCTGATGTCGTTGTTTGCTTTTGAGCTGCCGCCGGTGGACTTTCTCTATTCGATTAACGGCGTGATTCTGGCGGAGATCACCGTCTTTACGCCGCTGGTGATGCGCCCGCTGATGGCCGGGCTGCGGCAGATAGATAAGAGCCAACTGGAAGCGGCAAGTATTCTCGGCGCTCATCCGCTGCGGGTGATGGCGCAGGTGATCTTTCCGGCGGCGCTACCGGCGCTGATGGCGGGGGGCAGCCTGTGCCTGCTGTTGACGACCAACGAGTTTGGCATCGTGCTGTTTATCGGCGCTAAAGGGGTCAATACCCTGCCGATGATGGTCTACAGCAAGGCAATTCTGGAGTCTGATTACAGTGTGGCCTGCATGATTGCGCTGATTAATATTCTGCTGTCGCTGGGGCTGTTTATGCTCTATCGCCTGGCCGCGGCACGCACCGGTGTAAGGAGCTAACGATGTTGATTTGGTCGCGTACAGGCCGCGCGGCGGCGGGGGCGCTGGCGGTCACGCTATTTGCCGGGATCTTCCTGCTGCCGCTGGCGGTGATTTTACTCTCCAGCCTGAGTCAGCAGTGGAACGGCCTGCTGCCTACCGGCTTTACCTTTGCCCACTTTGTTAACGCCTTTCGCGGCGCGGCATGGGATTCACTGTTTTCAAGCCTGGTCGTCGGCTTTTGCGCCAGCCTGTTCGCGCTGCTGTGCGGGATGTGGGCGGCGCTGGCGCTGCGCCAGTATGGCGCGAAGCTGCAGAAATATCTTGGCCTGGCGTTTTATCTGCCCAGCGCTATTCCCTCGGTTTCCGTCGGGCTGGGGATTCTGGTGGCATTTAGCCAGGGACCGCTGCAGATGAACGGTACTTTTTGGATCGTACTGGCGGCGCACTTTGTACTGATTTCCGCCTTTACCTTCAGCAACGTGAGCACCGGGCTGGCGCGGATTTCCGCCGATATCGAAAACGTCGCCTCCAGTCTTGGCGCGTCGCCGTGGTATCGTCTGCGTCATGTGACGCTGCCGCTGATGACGCCGTGGATGATTTCGGCGCTGGCGCTGAGTTTGTCGCTGTCGATGGGGGAACTGGGCGCGACGGTGATGATTTATCCGCCGGGCTGGGCCACGCTCCCGGTCACTATTTTCAGCCTGACCGACCGCGGCAATATCGCCGATGGCTCGGCGCTAACCATTGTGCTGGTGGGCGTCACGCTGCTGTTGATGATGAAGCTTGAGCGCATTGCCCGCCGATTAAGCCAGAGATAAAGAATTGATGACGCCATGTGGGCCTACGGGGAAGGGGATTTTCCGTAGGCCGGATAAGTCATTTATGCCGCCATCCGGCATAAATGCGGGCACAGGTTATTGCCTCAGAACCACGCCTCAAACATGCCGCCGATGTTCAGCGAATCCAACTGGTCATCGTTGGTGCCGTCTACTTTGGCGGTGCGCTTGTTGTCCACCTGGCCGCCGGTGACGTAGAAGCGCAGCATCGGGCGGAATTCCGGTCCCATCCCGATGGAAATGTTTTGCGACAGCGTCAGCTTCCAGCCTTTATTATCGCCGCCTCGATCGTAATCAACGCGCTGGTAGCCCGCTTCCAGCCAGGTCGAGTGTACGTCGTTCCAGAAGTACATCGGACGGACGATCGCGCCGTAGTTTTTACGATTGTCGGTATTATCCTTGCTGTTATCGTAGTCGTGGAAGGCCAGCAGATACTCGATCTGCGCCTGCTGGGTGAATTTATGGCTGCCTTCGAAGCTGGCGTAGACCGTGGTCAGGTCATCGGTTTTGTTATAGACGCTGTTATCCGAGTTATCGGAGTAGCGTAGGATAACCTTGTTCACCCCGCTGTCGTTGCTATGGCTCAGCACCAGGCCGCCCTGCCAGGCATCGAGGCGCTCGTCGCTATCCACCGCTTTTGAGTCAAAACCGTAGTTGGCGTACACCTCGACATCGATCGGCCCGGCCTTGATGTTGTGGGTTTTGGTGGTCAACGCGTAGTGGCCGTTATCGCCGGTATCCGAGCTGCCGGTACAGGTGATGCGCGACGGGTTGGTCTCATCGGCCATGACTTCCGGGCTACAGGATTTCACCTGCGACACCGTCGCCACATCGAACTGCACGCCGCCGATATCAAAGTTCTTCACCCCGGCGCCCTGGCCGTCGTGGTTCATCCAGAAGTAGTCGTTGATCCCCTGTTGCGGGCGCTGGTGGAAATCGCGGCCGGCCCAGATATAGGCGTTGGGGTTGGATTCGAGGACGTTGGTGACGCCGACGTAGGCTTTTTTCAGGTTAACCTCGTCGCTCCAGTGGTCAAACATGACGTTAATATCCCAGATGGCGCCTCGGGCGCTTTTAAACGCTTTGGTAATCTGGAATTCACCGCCGTTACTTTCGTTACCCAAACGGCCAATGGCTGAAGCGCCGTTATATGAACCATCGACGCCGATATACTTTTGGTCGCCGGTCTGGAAATGGGCGCCATAGCGGGCGTAGCCGCTAAATTTCAAGCCGAATGGAATCGCCATATCCGGCGAATCGGCGGTGGTCTGCGGGTTGGTAATAACATCGACCTTTTTATCGGCCGCGGCATCAATTTTAGCCTGGCGGTCGGCCAGCGCTTTATCGACGGCTTTCGCGACGATGGCGTCGATCTGCTCCTGGGTAAAATCTTGCGCCAGTACGGAAATTGGGCACAGCGCGGCGATAACCGCCATGGCTAATGGCAGCTTTTTAACTGTATTCATG
>CABUCP010000209.1 GCA_902490055.1 uncultured Klebsiella sp.
TGCCGAAGAAATTACCTTCCGGAATTTCCTGCAGCACCACTAATGGACGCTGATCGATGGTTTTGCCATCCAGCTGGAAGTTGATCGTACCGACCACCTGGTTTTTCTGCAGCGGCGCGTGCAGCTCGGTGTTATTCAGCACATAGCTGGCCTTCAGATCTTTCATGCGCCCGCGCGGGATAGTCAGATAAACGTCTTTATCCACGCCCAGAGAAGCACGGTCGCTATCGCCAAACCAGGCGGGTTCAGAAGCGAACTCTTTACCGGCTTTAATTGGGTTCACGGTTTCGAAGAAGCGGAAGCCCCAGGTCAGCAGTTTTTTGCTTTCGGATTCACGACCTTTGTAGGTGCGCCCGCCCATCACCGCAGAGATCAGGCGCATCTGGCCTTCGGTGGCGGAAGCGACCAGGTTGTAACCCGCTTTATCGGTATGGCCGGTTTTAATCCCGTCGACGTTGAGGCTGTTATCCCACAGCAGGCCGTTACGGTTGAGCTGACGGATGCCGTTGAAGGTAAACTCTTTCTCGCGGTAGATAGAATATTCGTTCGGGACGTCGCGGATCAGCGCCTGGCCGATCAGCGCCATGTCGCGCGCTGAGCTGTACTGGCCGTCAGCATCGAGGCCGTGCACGGTCTGGAAGTGGGTGTTTTTCAGGCCCAGCGCGTTCACATAGTTATTCATCAGGCTAACGAATGCATCCTGGCTACCGGCGACGTAGTCGGCCATCGCTACGCAGGCGTCGTTACCGGACTGCAGGTTGATGCCGCGGATCAGCTGAGAAACCGGCACCTGCATGCCTGGTTTCAGGAACATCAGGGAAGAACCTTTGAACACCGGGTTACCGGTCGCCCACGCGTCGTTACCTACGGTGACCAGATCGGACTCTTTGAATTTACCCGCTTTCATGGCCTGGCCAATGACGTAGCTGGTCATCATTTTCGTCAGGCTCGCCGGGTCGCGGCGGGAGTCGGCGTTGTTTTCCGCCAGAACTTTACCTGAGTTGTAATCGATAAGAACCCAGGATTCGGCGTCGATCTGCGGAGCGCCTGGGATCATGGTTTTCATATTCAGGTCATCGGCGCGGGCAGCGGTGGACAGTGCCGCAACGGAGAGGGCCGTAACGAGTAAACGAGCGGTGAAAGAGGTCTTCATGGTTAGAACAACGGCATCCGTGATGAAATTAAAAAAAGTGCCTTACTATAACAAATGCGTTTCGCAGCGGCACCCGACATTACATATGACTTTGTTAATGACTTTTACATATGCAATGGCGAAAAGTGCCGCAACGGCGCGTTTAGTTGGCGCGAGTGATAAATGACTGCAGCTGTGCTTCGCTTTGCAGGCGCTGCTGTACCGTGGCGGCCTGCGATTTGCTGGCGAACGGACCCAACTGGATCCGCCACACGGCGCCGTTTTGCATGACGCGCCCGGGAACGGAGAACTGTTGGCTTAAACGTTGCTGATACTGCTGCGCACGAGTCCGATCGCTAACGGCGCCGACCTGCACAACGACATCGCCGCTGGCACTGGCGCTGGCTGCTGGTGCGGCAACGGCGGCGGTTGCGGTAGCCGCCGCAGCGGCCGGGGCGACGCTACCCTGAATGGAGCCTGGCGCAGTAACCGGCGCATTTGGCGCTGTGGCAACGGCAGCAGGCGCGGCGGGTGCGCTGCTTTCCAGAACGCCATTGTTGAGCGGCGTCGGCGCGCCGAGGAATCCGCTGCTGTTGACCGGCGCGCCCACGCCGTCTTCCGACTTCAGCGTCGAGTTACTGATTGCGTGTACGTTTGACTGGTCGGCAGGCGCGGCGATAACGGCGGAGCCGTCGCCTTCAAGGTTTGGGCGCGAAGGCAGGGCGTAGGTCTGTTTAGCGACGGTAGTACAAGCCATACCGGGGCCGGACAGCGCGCCATCCTGGGCAACGAGGATCGGATCGATACGCACTTTGGTGTTATTCGAGGTATTCAGGCGATCGGCAGAGGCGCGCGACAGGGAGATGACCCGGTCGTTACCATACGGGCCGCGATCGTTAATGCGTACCACGATCATTCGGCCATTGGCGAGGTTGGTGATCCGCGCATAGCTTGGGATTGGCAGCGTCGGGTGCGCGGCGGTGAGCTGCGTCGGATCGAACGCTTCACCGGAGGCGGTCAGGTTGCTGTTCGGCTCGGCGTCGTAAATCGCGGCCAGACCGGTTTGAGTAAAGTTAGCCGGATCCTGGACGATTTTATACGTTTTACCGTCGCGCTGATAATCCTGGTTGGCGGTGGCGCTCAGCGTTTCGAAATGCGGGTCAGCGCCGCTGATTTCTACCGTCGGACCATTACACACAGCCGGCTGCGGGACGCTAACCGTCTTCTGTTGAACGTCTTCACCCGAACATGCCGCCAGCAGCCCTGCTGCTATGCAGATCCCCAGCCATTGCTTACGCATCGCGAACCCCTTAAACGCTTTTCGACAACATTTTTCTGTGGGTATGGATCGACATCACGATACCAAACCCGGCCATCAATACGATTAGGGCTGAGCCCCCGTAGCTGACCAGCGGCAAAGGTACCCCCACCACCGGCAAAATACCACTTACCATACCAATATTTACGAAGACATAAACGAATAAAATCAACATTAAACCGCCGGCCATGACCCGCCCGAAGGTGGTTTGCGCCTGGGCGGCGATCCACAGTCCGCGCATGATAAGCAAAATGTACAACGCCAGCAGGATCAGTACGCCGATGAGCCCCAGCTCTTCGGCGAGGACCGCGAAAATAAAGTCAGTATGGCGCTCCGGGAGGAATTCAAGCTGTGACTGAGTGCCGTGCAGCCAGCCTTTACCGCGTAAGCCGCCGGAGCCAATAGCGATTTTGGATTGAATAATATGATAGCCCGCGCCCAGCGGATCGGTCTCCGGGTCGAGCAGCATCATTACGCGCTGACGCTGGTAGTCGTGCATCAGGAAGAACCACAAAATCGGAATAAAGGCGGCGACCAGCAGCACGGCAATACCGATCAGGCGCCAGCTCAGACCGGAAAGGAACAGCACGAACAGGCCGGAGAGGGCGATCAGAATTGAGGTCCCGAGGTCAGGCTGCGCTGCCACCAGCAGGGTTGGCAGGAAGATCAGCACCAGCGCGATGGCGGTATTTTTCAGCGAAGGAGGGCAGACGTCGCGGTTAATAAAGCGCGCGACCATCAGCGGCACGGCGATTTTAGCGATTTCCGACGGCTGGAAGCGCACCACGCCGAGGTCCAGCCAGCGCTGGGCGCCCTTGGAGATGGCGCCGAAGGCATCGACCGCCACCAGCAAGATAATACAGAAAATATAGAGGTAAGGGGCCCAGCCTTCATACACCCGCGGCGGGATCTGCGCCATGACAATCATGATCACCACGCCCATGGCGATTTGGCCGATTTTACGCTCCATCATCCCAACATCCTGGCCGCTGGCGCTCCAGATAACCAGCGCGCTGTAGGTCAACAGCGCGAGCAGGATCAGCAGCATCGTTGGATCGATATGGATTTTATCCCATAGCGATTTTTTATTCGGATTATCGGTCATTACTGATCCTCCCCCGCCGTCACGGCCGGGTTTTCACTCGGCAGATTGGTGTTGTTATCACCCAGCATGATGTGATCGAGGATCTGGCGCATAATGGTACCGACCGCAGGGCCGACGCCGCCATTCTCCAGGATGATCGCCACCGCGACCTGGGGGTTGTTGTAAGGTGCGAATGCTGTCATGAGTTTATGGTCACGTAGGCGTTCAGAAATTTTGTGCGCGTTGTAGGTTTCGTTGGCTTTCAGGCCAAATACCTGCGCGGTACCGGATTTAGCGGCAATTTTATACGGCGCGCTGGCAAAGTATTTATGCGCGGTTCCGTTGCCGCGGTTAGCGACGCCGTACATCCCGTCTTTGGCGATTTCCCAAAAACCGGAATGGATATCGCCGACCGGCGGTTCATGGGGCTGTACCCACGGTACCTGTTTGCCGTCTTCGAAGGTGCTTTGCAGCAGGTGCGGCACTTTTACGACGCCGTCGTTTATCAGGATCATCAGCGCCTTGTTCATCTGAATCGGCGTGGCGGTCCAGTAACCCTGGCCGATACCGACCGGGATGGTGTCGCCCTGATACCAGGGTTTCTTAAAGCGTTTCTGCTTCCATTCGCGGGTCGGCATGTTACCGGAACGTTCTTCTGCGAGATCGATGCCAGTGTAGTCGCCGTAGCCGAACTTACTCATCCACTCGGAAAGACGGTCGATACCCATATCATAGGCAACCTGGTAGAAGTAGGTATCGGCGGATTCTTCCAGCGCTTTGGTGACGTTAAGATGGCCATGGCCCCATTTTTTCCAGTCGCGGTAGCGTTTTTCCGAGCCTGGCAGTTGCCACCAACCCGGGTCGAACAGGCTGGTATTGCGCGTAATCACCCCAGCGCTTAGCGCCGAGACCGCAACATACGGCTTAACCGTTGATGCCGGCGGATAGACCCCCTGGGTCGCGCGGTTGATAAGCGGCGTGTTCGGGTCGTTTAGCAGTCCGGAATAATCTTTACTGGAGATACCGTCGACAAACAGGTTTGGATCGTAGCTTGGCGTAGATACCAGCGCCAGAATTGCGCCGCTGCGTGGGTCGGTAACCACCACCGCCGCGCGGCTGCCTGCCAGCAGCGTTTCAATATACTGCTGCAGCTTCAAATCAAGCGTTAAGTAGATATCGCGCCCGGCCTGTGGCGGGACTTCTTTCAGCTGGCGGATGACGCGGCCGCGGTTGTTGACTTCAACCTCTTCGTAACCGGTCTGGCCGTGCAGCACGTCTTCGTAATAGCGCTCAATACCCAGCTTACCGATGTCGTGGGTTGAGGCGTAGTTGGCCAGTTTACCCTCTTTATCCAGGCGATCAACGTCTTTATCGTTAATTTTAGAGACGTAGCCGATAACGTGGGTCAGGGCGGAGTTATACGGATAGTAACGACGTTTATAGCCTTTGACTTCGACGCCGGGGAAACGGTACTGGTTAACGGCGAAGCGCGCCACCTGTACTTCGTTAAGATTGACCTTCACCGGAATAGAGGTGAAGCGATGGGAGCGCGCGCGCTCCTTTTTAAAACCGGCGATATCGTCGTCGGTGAGATCGACAACGCTACGCAGCGCATCCAGCGTCTGCTGCACGTTATCAACTTTTTCCGGCATCATTTCCAGCTGATAAATGGTGCGGTTCAGCGCCAGCGGCGTGCCGTTGCGATCGTAAATAATGCCGCGGCTTGGCGGAATGGGAACCAGCTTGATGCGGTTTTCATTGGAACGCGTTTGATAGTCGTTGAAACGGACAATCTGTACGTTGTAGAGGTTGGCAACCAGCACGCCGGTAAGCAACAAAATGCCCATAAAAGCGACCAGCGCCCGGCGCACAAACAGCGAGGATTCAGCCGTATAGTCGCGGAAAGAATTCTGTAATTTCATTCGCTGCTTAGTCTACCCTGGTCATCATTACTCACGGTGGTAAGGGTGGTTAGTCGTAATGCTCCACGCACGATACAGGCTCTCTGCCACCAGTACGCGAACCAGTGGATGAGGCAAGGTGAGCGTGGAAAGCGACCAGCTCTGTTCTGCCGCCGCTTTGCAGGCCGGAGAGAGGCCTTCCGGACCGCCAATCAGTAAACTGACGTCCCGGCCATCCTGCTTCCAGCGTTCCAGCTCGCGCGCCAGCTGCGGCGTATCCCACGGTTTGCCGGGGATATCCAGGGTCACGATACGGTTCTTGCCTGCGGCCGCCAGCATCATTTCGCCCTCTTTTTCGAGGATGCGCTTGATGTCGGCATTTTTACCGCGCTTACCGGCAGGGATTTCTACCAATTCGAACGGCATATCTTTTGGAAAACGACGCAGATATTCGCTAAAGCCGGTCTGAACCCAGTCCGGCATTTTGGTGCCAACGGCCACCAATTGCAGCTTCACGCATTAACTCCAGAGTTTTTCCAGCTCGTACAGACGACGGCTCTCTTCCTGCATGACGTGAACCATGACGTCGCCCAGATCGACCACGATCCAGTCGGCGGCGGCTTCACCTTCAACGCCCAGCGGCAGCATGCCGGCAGCGCGAGATTCCTGTACCACGTGATCGGCGATAGACATAACGTGGCGCGTAGACGTGCCGGTACAGATAATCATGCAATCGGTGATGCTGGATTTGCCATGTACATCAATGGCGACGATGTCCT
>CABUCP010000210.1 GCA_902490055.1 uncultured Klebsiella sp.
CGGCCTGTGCAATGACTAATACAAATGGCGTGCCAACTTTTTATCTTACTGATTTTAAACAAGCTGATTGATAAACACTCACCTGATTGCTACAGTGAGTTGGTGAATCACACTACTTAATGGCGAAATTCATCATGGCGGAATACAAGGATAACCTGCTCGGCGAGGCAAACAGCTTTCTGGAGGTGCTTGAGCAGGTCTCACAGCTGGCGCCGCTGGATAAACCGGTGCTGGTGATCGGCGAACGCGGTACCGGCAAAGAGCTTATCGCCAACCGCCTACACTTCCTCTCTTCACGCTGGCAGGGGCCGTTTATTTCGCTGAACTGCGCGGCGTTGAATGAAAACCTGCTCGATTCCGAACTGTTCGGTCATGAAGCCGGCGCCTTTACCGGCGCCAGCAAACGCCATCCGGGGCGTTTTGAGCGCGCCGATGGCGGTACCTTATTTCTTGATGAACTGGCGACCGCGCCTATGCTGGTGCAGGAAAAACTACTGCGGGTGATTGAATACGGCGAACTGGAGCGAGTCGGCGGCAGTCAGCCGCTGCAGGTCAACGTGCGTCTGGTGTGCGCCACCAATGCCGATTTACCGCAGATGGTGGAGGACGGTCATTTTCGCGCCGACCTGCTCGACCGGTTGGCCTTTGATGTCGTGCAGCTGCCGCCGCTGCGCGAGCGGCAGAGCGATATCATGCTGCTTGCCAACCAGTTTGCCATTCAGATGTGCCGCGAGCTGGGGCTACCGCTGTTCCCGGGATTCAGCGAGCGCGCCGTCGACACGCTGCTCGGCTATCGCTGGCCGGGAAATATTCGCGAACTCAAAAACGTCGTCGAACGTTCGGTGTATCGCCACGGCAGCAGCGACAGCGAACTGGACAATATCATTCTCAATCCGTTCCGCAGCGCGGCGCCCGCGCCCGTTGTCACCGCCGCCAACGAGCTGCCTTCACTGCCGCTGGATCTGCGCGCTTTCCAGCAAGAACAAGAAAAAAGCCTGCTGCAGTTGGGTCTGCAGCAGGCGAAGTACAATCAGAAACAGGCAGCGGCGCTGCTGGGGCTCACCTACCACCAGCTACGCGCGCTGTTGAAGAAACATCAGCTATGAACGGCGCGCGGCAGCATCGCCGCGCTGACCACCATCGACCCCAGACACAGAGCGGCGTTGAACCACAGCGCGTACTGCGCGGCGCTGGCCATCCCCAACGGCAGAAACAATGCAAAAAGTGACGCTGTCACGGCGATTCCCATTGCCCCGCCCAGCGAACTACCCATCTTATAAACCCCTGACGCCACGCCGATTTTATTCTCCGGCGCATTGGCGACAGCGGTATCGGTCGAAGGCGTTGCATAGCAACCTAACCCCAGGCCAAATAAGATGTTGCTGAAGAAGACGGTACCGATATACAGCGATTTATCGAGGAAGGTACAGGAAATCAGCAGAATGCCGACGGCGGTGAATACCGGCCCGGTCATCATCGGCAGCCGCGCGCCGTAGCGCTGCAGTAGCTTTTCTCCGACGCGGATCATCGCCAACACCGTCACCAGATACCCCAGCGTCATCATCCCGGTTTCCAGCGGGCTGAGATGATGCCCTTGCTGGAGCCATATGCTGGTGATCATCATGGTGCCAATAGCGCCGTTGAGCATGAAGTTTGACAGCACCGCCGCACCGTAGGCCCGGTTACGGAATAAAGCGAAATCGATCAGCGCCGATTCGCCCTTGCGCAGGCCGCTGCGGATAAACAGCGCTCCGGCAAGCAGTGCGCCGCCCAGCATCGACAGCGATAACCCGCTGCTCCAGCCCCATTGATGCCCCTTGCTGATAAACAGATTAAGCAGCACCAGCGAAGCGATCAGGCTTAATAAACCGCCGACGTCCAGCTTATGCTGTTCGGCGCTGGCGCTGCGGCTTTCCGGCGTCCCACGCAGCAGCAGTAACGCCAGCAGCGCTACGGCAATCGAAAAGACGAAAATCCACCGCCAGCCAAGGCCGGTGGCGATCGCCCCGCCGACAAACGAACACAGCCCGCTGCCGCCCCAGGAACCAATCACCCAGAAGCTCACCGCCCGCTGCCGCGCTTTGCCTTCATACCAGGTTTTAATCAACGCCAGCGTCGCCGGCATAATGCAGGCCGCCGACAGCCCTTGCAGAATACGGCCGGTGATAAATAGTCCCGGCCCCTGGGCGACAACTAACAACGCGCTGCCGATAATACTCAGCGCCAGGCCGATAAAGGTCATCCGCACCCGGCCGAATTTATCCGCCAGCCCGCCGCTGGCCACCACAAAACAACCGCTGAATAACGCACTCAGGCTGACCGCCAGGGTCAACGTTTCAAGCGAAATATCAAGGCTGTTTTTCATCGCCGGAACCACGTTAATGACCGACTGGGCAAACAACCAGAAGGTCAACACGCTGAGAACAATCCCTGCCAGCAGACGATCGCTGCCGACGAACGACGCTTCGCTTAACGATACAGAACTCATAATCGGGTCCCCCCGTGGCGAAAGATTAACGCAGATAGCGTTCCGTCAGGCCGCACCACAGCGCCGCGCCGGTGACCAGGATTTGATCGTTAAAATCGTATCCCGGGTTATGCACCATACAGCGGTCCGCTTCATCACCGGCGCCGATGGTGAAGTAGCAGCCATTAGGATTGTGTTCAAGCATGAAGGCGAAATCTTCGCTGCCCATAAATGGCTTCACGGTCCCGACCAGTTCTTCGCCGAACAACGTCGTCGCCACTTCACGGACCAGTTCATTCGCCGCCGGGTCGTTACGCAGTACCGGGCTACCGTTGACGTGCGTTAAGGTAGCGCTGGCATTAAAGCTTTCCGCCTGAGCAACCGCGATATCATGAATACGCTGCAGTACCGTTTCGCGCACCTGCTGGTTGAGCGTGCGCACGGTCAGCTTCATCAAGACCTTATCGTTAATGATGTTCGGCGCGTGGCCGGCCTGAATGCTGCCGACGGTCACGACTGCCGGTTCAAATGGCGTGATATTGCGCGAGACGATCGATTGCAGCGCGAGGGTAATATGGCAGGCAACCAGCGTCGCATCGACGGTGTGCTCCGGCACCGCGCCGTGGCCGCCGACCCCCTTCACTTCGATGTGCAGCGTATCGGATGACGCCATCATCGCCCCATCGCGCAGGCCGATTTTGCCCAGTTTTTGCCCCGGCATGTTATGCAGACCGAAGATGGCGTCGCAGGGAAATTTCGCGAACAGACCGTCTTCTACCATCACCCGCCCGCCGTATAACAACTCTTCCGCCGGTTGAAATATTAAATGCAGCGTACCGTTAAACTGACGCGTACGCGCCAGATATTCCGCCGCATACAGCAAGGTGGTGGTGTGGCCGTCATGGCCGCAACCGTGAAAGCGCCCTTCCACCTGGCTTGCCCACGCTTTACCGCTCATCTCCTGCATCGGCAACGCATCCATATCCGCGCGCAGCCCCAGGCGTTTTTCGCCATTACCGACTTTCAGGGTACCGACCACGCCGGTGCCGGCCAGGCCGCGATGCACATCGTAACCCCATTCGCCGAGCAGGCGGGCAACCTCATCGCTGGTTTGATGTTCTTCAAAGCCGAGTTCCGGCTGTTGGTGGAAGCGGCGACGTAGGGCCACAAACTGCGCTTCATTAACTTGCAAGGATTCAATCAGTGGATGTGTCATTTTTATTATTCCTGTGTTGTGTTTGCACGACACTTTCGAGTTTATGCGCCCCGTCGGGCTTTAAAATGCGCTTTTTTGTTTTATATTGACGAATTATCAATGACTGTTTTCTATACAAATCTGTTATGACAAAAAATAGCCTGTCGTTTTTTGTCTTTTGAGGAGCGGCGCATGGAACACCATCTCGGCGATTTCAGCATCACGGTTCGCGATATCCGCCAGTACAGTCCGCCGGAAAGCGACGGACTGACGTTACTGTGGCTACTGGAAGGCAATGCGACGCTACGTCACGGTGACGCGCTGCGGCAGATACGGGGTGATGAACTGGCGCTGATTAACCGTCGTCAGCGCTGGCAGCTCTCCGCCGAGCAGGCGAATGCGGTGATGATCCTGCACCTTACCGCCGGGTGGCTCACGCGTCTGGATAGTGATTTTTTTGCCTGCGATTATCGAGTCAGCGCCGAAAACATGGATGCGGCAGACACGTTGCGCCAGTTGATGCGCCAGCTACTGGTGGCCGGTCTGGTCAATCATCAACCGCGCTACCGGCTGGAGGCCAACCGCTGGCTTAGTGAAATAGTCCTGCTACTGGCGACGCGTTTTACCCACCCCATTGTACCCAGCCTACGGCGCGGCGCTGAAAACTGGAGCCGACGGATTATCAACGTAGTGGCGCGCATTGAAGCCAACTATCAGCGACGACTTTCGCTGCAGGAAGTGGCCGCCGCCGAGTTCGTCTCTGAAGCCTGGCTCTCGCGCCTGTTTCATAAAGAGGTCGGCGTCAGCTTCGTGCAGTACATTACCGCGCTGCGCCTTGGCAAAGCCGCCGAGCAGTTGCTGACGACCCGCCGCTCGGTGCAACAGGTGGCTCAGGATAACGGCTTTGCCAGCACCCGCATCATGAGCGATCTGTTTAAGCGCCAACACGGCATGACGCCGCGGCAATTCCGCCAGCAGCAGCCCCCCTCCGCCGCCCGCCCGCGCGTCAACCTCAGTGAAATCTGGTATCCGGTGGCGGTAGAGCGCCTTTATGCCCGCCTCAACGAGGCAGAAAAAAACAGCGAAGATGCGCCGCCGTTATTGCTTAACCCGCGACAGACGCGGCTGATAGATGTACGCCAGTTGCCGACTCGCGCGCCGTCGCTGCGGCATACCCGAACGATCGTCACCGTCCGCGAACTCGATGATTTACTGCGCGAAGATGTCCGGCGCGAATTAGAACAGCTGGAGCAAACGTTGCCAGTGTACGGCATCGATATTCACGATCCGTTTCTCAGCAGCCGCCTGTTCGGCGAAGGCTGGGATGACCCGACGCTCGCGGGATACGCCTGTTGGTACAACTTACAGCAGCTATTTAGCTGGCTGGCGCAAAAAGGCTGGACGGTAGTGCTGCATACTGGTTTAACTACCCGCTGCGATTTACTGCAGCGTTTTTTACAACTCGCGGCCAATCACTTCCCACCGGCAACGGTAGCTAGCTGGCGTTTCGTCTGGCATTGGTCGCCGCAGGCCAGTGAAGCCGCGCGTCAACTGGCGTGGCGCCAGCAGCGCGAGGTGCTCGCCGCCGCGCTACCGCAACTGCAGATGGGTATTTGGCATCGTTTTCCGGAAAGCGGAATTGCCGACGATCCGCTCCTCCATTCTCCGCTGCTTAGCGAAGCTGACTTTCTCGCCTGTCAGGCGGATGCCAATGAGCTGCTTGACCTGGCGCAGGCCGATAGCAGCAAACTTGCCGCCAGCGAAAGCTATCCGCGGCAAAAACTACGCCAGATCCACAACGCGCTGCGCCAGCGACAGCTGTCCTTACCGCTTTGGCTGCTGTCGTGGAATACGTTGACCGGCGACACCCGCGATACTAACGGCCGCTTTTTCCGCGGCGCGCTATTAATGGATAACCTGTTGGGTATTGCCGACCAGGTGTGGCTGGCGGGTTTCTGGCTCAACTCGGGGTTGCAGGGGGAAGCGCAGGCCAACGGTAAGCTCGATACCTCCAGCCTGGCGCTGCACTACCTGCATGGTCTGCCGCGCCCGGTGCACTGGGTATTATGGCTATGGCGGCGCCTGCGCGGCGAAGTGTTAATCAACGACAAAAACCTGCTGTTACTGCGCCATAACGACCACTATCAGTTGCTGTTACGTAATACGGTCATTTTTAACCCCTGGCTGTCGAGTGAAGAGGCGTTTACTCAGCGTTTCCGACAGCCCTATACCCTGCGGCTTGAAGGACTGGAGGGGCGCTGGCGCATCAAGCAGCACCTGTTCGATCAGCATCACGGCGCGCTGTTTCCGCTGTTTGAGGCATTTCGCAGCCGCAGCGGCCCGGACGAAGAGGATTATCGCTGGTTACAACATCACGCCCGTCCGGCGCTGAGCGTGCATGAAGAACGGCTGGAGGATGGCTGGTTGCGGGTGGATTCTCTGCAGAGCAACGCGCTGGTGTTATATGAATTCACGCCGCTCGGCGACCAGAAACGTGACAACGTCACAAATACGTTTCGAGAT
Source organism: uncultured Klebsiella sp. (assembly GCA_902490055.1). Classification (GTDB taxonomy): domain Bacteria; phylum Pseudomonadota; class Gammaproteobacteria; order Enterobacterales; family Enterobacteriaceae; genus Klebsiella. Next base: position 6,186 of record CABUCP010000210.1, read on the forward strand.
AAAGTGCGAAGGGTTAATAATGTGTAA
>CABUCP010000211.1 GCA_902490055.1 uncultured Klebsiella sp.
CCGTGAACTGCTGTCCGGAGTGGCGACTAACAGCGCGTATCTCGACGGTCTGATGAAGCCATATCTGTCCCGCCAGTTGGAAGAGCTGGGTCAGGTAGAAAAAGCGGTACTGCGTATCGCGCTGTTTGAACTGTCGAAACGTGACGACGTGCCGTACAAAGTGGCCATCAACGAAGCTATCGAACTGGCGAAAACCTTCGGCGCTGAAGATAGCCATAAGTTTGTTAACGGCGTGCTGGATAAAGCGGCCCCGGTAATCCGTCCCCGCAAAAAGTAAACTCCAGGCCGGGCTTTACGAGATATCATCTTGTGAACCCGGCCTTATTCATTTCTTTGCTGAGGCATAACGTATGGCATGCGGCGAATTTTCCCTGATTGCCCGTTATTTTGATCGCGTTAAAAGCGCCCGCCTTGATGTTGAAACCGGCATCGGCGATGACTGCGCGCTCCTGAATATCCCCGAGAAAAAAACGCTGGCAATCAGCACCGACACCCTGGTCGCGGGCAACCACTTTTTAGCCGATATCGATCCTGCCGACCTGGCGTATAAAGCGCTGGCGGTAAACCTGAGCGACCTGGCGGCGATGGGCGCAGAACCGGCGTGGCTGACGCTGGCGCTCACTCTGCCGGAGGCCGATGACGAGTGGCTTGAATCCTTCAGCGACAGCCTGTTCGTTCAGCTTAACTATTACGATATGCAGCTGATAGGCGGCGATACCACTCGTGGTCCGCTCTCAATGACGCTGGGTATCCACGGTTTTGTACCGCCGGGGCGCGCGATGAAGCGCTCCGGAGCCAGGCCGGGCGACTGGATTTATGTCACCGGCACGCCGGGCGATAGCGCCGCCGGATTGGCGATTTTACAAGACCGACTGACGGTTGATTCTCCGGCCGATGCCGATTATCTGCTGGCGCGCCATTTACGCCCAATGCCGCGCGTCCTGCAGGGGCAGGCGCTGCGTGATTTGGCGAATTCGGCGATCGATCTCTCTGACGGTCTGATCTCTGACCTTAGCCATATTCTGAAAGCCAGCGCCTGCGGCGCGCGTATCGACCTCGATGCGATGCCGTATTCCGATGCCATGATGCGCCAGGTTGACCCTGAACAGGCGCTGCGCTGGGCGCTCGCCGGCGGTGAAGATTATGAGCTCTGCTTTACCGTGCCCGAACTGAATCGTGGGGCATTGGATGTCGCTATTGGCCAGCTTGGCGCGCGCTTTACCTGTATCGGCCAGATCGTGGCGGAAGCGGATGGACTGCAGTTTACCCGGGAAGGTAAGCCGATTAAATTGGATTTAAAGGGGTACGATCATTTTGGCACGCAGTAAAGACGAGGCGAAAAGCCGCCTCAATATGCGCAATCCCTGGCACCTGTTAGCGACCGGCTTCGGCAGCGGGCTGAGCCCGGTGGTGCCCGGCACAATGGGATCGCTGGCGGCGATTCCATTCTGGTATCTGATGACCTTTCTCCCCTGGCAGCTCTATTCGCTGGTGGTGATGATGAGCATCTGCATTGGCGTCTATCTTTGTCACCGTACGGCAAAAGATATGGGTACCCATGACCACGGCAGCATCGTGTGGGATGAGTTCGTCGGGATGTGGATAACCCTGATGGCGCTGCCGACGATGGACTGGCAGTGGGTAGCCGCCGGCTTCGTCATCTTCCGCATCTTCGATATGTGGAAGCCGTGGCCGATCCGCTGGTTTGACCGCAATATCCACGGTGGGATGGGGATTATGGTCGATGATATCGTCGCCGGGGTGATCTCCGCCGGCGTGCTGTATCTGATTGGCCATCACTGGCCGATAGGTCTTATCTAAAGCTAAACCCCGGCGTGGCCGGGGTTTAAGCTGCGGCGCTACTTGAAGCCGACGATCGGGTGGGGCTGATACGGCGTTTCCAGTTTTTCGATCTGTTCCGGCGTCAGAGATAAATCGACGGCATGCAGGAGCTCATCCAGCTGTTCCTGCCGCGAGGCGCCGATAATCGGCGCTGCCACGCCGGGTTTGCTTAATAGCCAGGCCAGCGCCACCTGCGCGCGGTTGGCGTCGACTTCCTCAGCCACTTCCTCCAGCTTTTCCGCTATCTGCTCATCGTTGGCGTCGGTGGCGCTATATAGCGACTTGCCGAATTCATCGGAGACCAGCCGCGCGGTAGTTTCTCCCCAGGGCCGGGTCAGGCGCCCGCGCGCCAGCGGGCTCCACGGCATCACCGCAATGCCTTTACGCTGGCACAGCGGCAGCATTTCGTTTTCTTCTTCGCGATAAATCAGATTGTAATGATCCTGCATGGTGACGAAGCGCGCCCAGTTGTTCTGCTCCTGCAGGGCGAGCGCCTGCGCGAACTGGCGGGCATGCATTGACGATGCGCCGATATAACGCGCTTTCCCGGCGCGCACGACGTCGCTTAGCGCTTCCAGCGTCTCTTCTATTGGCGTGGCGTAATCCCAGCGGTGAATCTGCAACAGATCGACGTAGTCCATGCCCAGGCGGCGCAGGCTGTCGTCAATAGAGCGCATAATCTGCGCGCGTGAGAGCCCCTGCGGAAGATCGCCGACCTGATGGTAGACTTTGGTGGCGACGATCACCGAATCACGGCGGGCATATTCGCGTAGCGCGCGGCCGAGGATCTCTTCGCTGCTGCCGTCGGAATAGTTGTTAGAAGTATCAAAGAAGTTAATTCCGCCTTCCAGCGCGTGTTTAATCAGCGGGCGGCTGCTCTCTTCGGGGAGCGTCCAGGCGTGATTGCCGCGGTCAGGTTCGCCGAAGGTCATACAGCCAAGACAGAGCCGGGAAACGCGGAGATGGGTATCGCCAAGAGGGATGTAATGCATAAGACGCTCCTGCTGCTGTTAAAGTATCCTTTAAGCATAGCAGGAGCATTAGGGGCAATTATGCCAACCAGTCGTGGATTTTGGCTTCGATGCCGGCAGCATCCAGGCCAAGGTCGGCGCGCGCTTCTTCCTGAGTCCCCTGAGGGATAAAGAAGTCCGGCAGGCCGATATTCAGCACCGGGACCGCGCGGCGGTTGGCCATCAGCAACTCGTTTACGCCGCTGCCTGCGCCGCCCATGACGGCGTTCTCTTCGAGAGTGACCAGTACGTCGTGATCGGCGGCAAGCTGCAGGATGAGGGCGTCATCAAGCGGCTTCACAAAGCGCATATCGACAAGCGTGGCGTTGAGTTTTTCAGCAACCTGCGCGGCTTCTGGCAGCAGAGTACCGAAGTTGAGGATCGCAATCTTCTCGCCGTGACGTTTCACCACGCCTTTACCGAGCGGCAGCGATACCAGCGGCTGAAGCTCGGCGCCGGTGCCGGTACCGCGCGGATAGCGTACGGCGCTAGGGCCGGCGTTATAGTGATAACCGGTGTAGAGCATCTGGCGACATTCGTTTTCGTCGCTCGGAGTCATGATCACCATTTCCGGGATACAGCGCAGGAAGGAAAGATCGAATGCTCCCTGGTGCGTCTGACCGTCGGCGCCGACGATGCCCGCGCGATCGATGGCAAACAGTACCGGCAGCTTTTGAATGGCGACATCGTGGATCACCTGATCGTAAGCGCGCTGCAGGAAGGTTGAGTAGATCGCCACGATCGGCTTATAACCGCCAATCGCCATCCCGGCGGCAAAGGTGACCGCGTGCTGCTCGGCAATCGCGACATCAAAATATTGGTCGGGGAATTTCTTCGAAAACTCGACCATACCGGAACCTTCGCGCATCGCCGGGGTGACGGCCATCAATTTGTCATCTTTGGCGGCGGTTTCGCACAGCCAGTCGCCGAAGATTTTCGAATATGAAGGCAGGCCGCCGCTGCTTTTCGGCAGCACGCCGCTGGTGTGATCGAATTTTGGTACCGCGTGGAAGGTGATGGGGTCTTTCTCGGCTGGCTCATAGCCGCGGCCCTTTTTGGTCATGATGTGCAGGAACTGCGGCCCTTTCAGATCGCGCATATTCTTCAGCGTATTGACCAGGCCTAGTACATCATGGCCATCTACCGGGCCGATGTAGTTAAAGCCCATCTCTTCAAACAGCGTGCCGGGAACCACCATGCCTTTGATGTGCTCTTCGGTGCGCTTGAGGAGTTCTTTAATCGGCGGTACGCCGGAGAAGACTTTTTTGCCGCCTTCACGCAGCGAAGAGTACAGCTTGCCGGAGAGCAACTGCGCCAGATGATTATTCAGCGCGCCGACGTTTTCGGAGATCGACATTTCATTGTCGTTCAGCACGACCAGCATGTCTGGTTTGATATCGCCCGCATGGTTCATCGCCTCGAACGCCATCCCGGCGGTGATGGCGCCATCGCCGATGACGCAAACGGTACGCCGCTGTTTGCCTTCTTTTTCGGCGGCAATAGCGACCCCGATCCCGGCGGAGATTGACGTGGAGGAGTGACCGACGCTTAGTACGTCGTATTCGCTTTCGCTGCGCCACGGGAAGGGATGCAGCCCGCCTTTCTGCCGGATGGTGCCGATTTTGTCGCGGCGGCCGGTGAGAATTTTGTGCGGATAGGCCTGATGGCCGACATCCCAGATTAAGCGGTCGAAGGGCGTGTTGTAGACGTAGTGCAGCGCCACGGTCAGTTCAACCGTGCCAAGGCCAGAGGCGAAATGGCCGCTTGAGCGGCTCACGCTGTCCAGAAGATAGCGGCGCAGCTCATCGCAGAGCTTCGGCAGGCTATCCTTTGGCAACAGGCGCAACTCCTGGGTGGAGTCTACCAGCGCCAGGGTTGGGTATTTGGCAATATCAAAACTCATCAGAGACTCATTTATTGTTTATTTATCGCGCTGAATAATGTAATTCGCGAGCGCTTCCAGTGCCGTGGTATCCAGCGATTGCGCCGTCAGTTCATTTAAAGCCTGACGGGCGTCCGCGATCAGATCGCGCGCCTTCTGCTGGGCTTGCTCAAGTCCCAAAAGCGCCGGATAGGTACTTTTGCCTAACTGCTGGTCGGCACCCTGACGTTTGCCAAGGGTCGCAGTATCACCTACCACATCAAGAATGTCATCCTGCACCTGGAAGGCGAGGCCGATATTTTCCGCGAAGCGATCGAGCGCCGGCATAGCCTGACGGCCGCGTTCGCCCGCGCTTAACGCGCCGAGACGAACCGCCGCGCGGATCAGCGCCCCGGTTTTATGGCGGTGAATGCGTTCAAGCGCCTGGAGATTGACCTGTTTACCTTCGGCCTCCAGGTCTAACGCTTGCCCGCCGCACATCCCGGCGACGCCGCTGGCCTGGGCCAGTTCGGAAACCATCGCCAGACGGTCGCGATCCGGCACTTCCGGCATCGGCATATCACTCAGTATAGAAAACGCCAGCGTTTGCAGGGCATCGCCGGCAAGAATTGCGTTCGCTTCGCCAAATTTAATGTGGCATGTCGGCTGGCCGCGGCGCAGATCGTCGTCGTCCATTGCCGGCAGGTCGTCATGCATTAGCGAGTAAGCATGGATGCACTCGACGGCGGCGGCTGGAGCATCCAGCGTTGAGCGACTGACGCCGAACATCTCGCCGGTGGCGTACACCAGGAAAGGGCGCAGACGCTTGCCGCCCAATAGTGCGCCATAGTGCATGGCTTCAACCAGCGGAGTGTTCTGAAACGGCAGCGGCGAGATAAAACGGCGCAGCGCGTCATTGGCCTGCGCGACGCAGACCTGTAATTGTTGCGGGAAGTCCATTTATTCAGCGTCCGGCGTAAAGGGAGTCAGCGGCGCGTCTTCGCTATCGGCCAGCAGGATTTGGACACGCTGCTCGGCCTGTTGCAGCTTTGCCTGGCCCTGGCGCGCGAGCTGTACGCCGCGCTCGAATTCGCCGAGCGCTTCTTCCAGCGGCAGCGCGCCGCTTTCCAGACGATTAACGATCTGTTCGAGTTCGCCTAACGCGGTCTCAAAGCTGGCCGGGGCCACATTTTTCTTTGGCATAGTGAATATAGACTCTTGTTATGTCTCGATGGCTATCAGTATGGTAACGGAGTCGGGCGGTTAAGCAAACTCGCGGCGTTAACGCCGGCGGATACATTTTGGCGAAAATGCGCAATGCCAGGCGAAAAGCGAACAATGATGGTATACTCCGCGCCCTGGATGCAGACGCCGTATCGCGCCTGTACAACTTTTTTGCTTAAAGCCCCGTCGGGCTTGCCAACGAACTATTGTCGCCATGAAGTTTATCATTAAATTGTTCCCGGAAATCACCATCAAAAGCCAATCT
>CABUCP010000212.1 GCA_902490055.1 uncultured Klebsiella sp.
AACGAATTTCATATTAATTAATCGTTTTTATTTACTAGATTTTGTTGATTCCTCCAGGAGATACAGATGGAAACCACACAAACCAGCACTATCGTTTCGGGTGAATCCCGCAGCGGATGGCGCAAAACGGATACCATGTGGATGTTGGGCCTGTACGGCACAGCTATCGGCGCGGGCGTTTTGTTCCTGCCAATCAACGCCGGCGTCGGCGGTATGATCCCACTAATCATCATGGCTATTCTGGCCTTCCCGATGACCTTCTTCGCACACCGCGGTATGACCCGCTTTGTGCTTTCCGGTAAAAACCCGGGCGAAGACATCACCGAAGTTGTTGAAGAACACTTTGGCGTGGGCGCAGGTAAACTGATTACCCTGCTCTACTTCTTCGCAATCTACCCGATTCTGCTGGTTTATAGCGTGGCTATCACCAACACCGTCGAAAGCTTCATGGCGCACCAGCTGCACATGACGCCGCCGCCGCGCGCTATTCTGTCCCTGATTCTGATCGTCGGCATGATGACCATCGTTCGTTTCGGCGAGCAGATGATCGTGAAAGCGATGAGCATCCTGGTGTTCCCGTTCGTTATCGCGCTGATGATTCTGGCCCTGTACCTGATCCCGCAGTGGAACGGTGCAGCGCTGGAAACCCTGTCGCTGAGCAGCGGCGCAGTTACCGGCAACGGCCTGCTGATGACCCTGTGGCTGGCGATTCCGGTAATGGTCTTCTCCTTTAACCACTCGCCGATCATCTCCTCCTTCGCGGTCGCGAAGCGTGAAGAGTACGGCGAAGGCGCAGAGAAAAAATGCTCCAGCATCCTGGCTCGCGCTCACATCATGATGGTGCTGACCGTTATGTTCTTCGTCTTCAGCTGCGTACTGAGCCTGTCTCCGGCAGACCTGGCGGCGGCAAAAGATCAGAACATCTCGATTCTGTCTTACCTGGCGAACCACTTTAACGCACCGGTTATCGCCTGGATGGCGCCGATCATCGCGATGATTGCTATCACCAAATCCTTCCTCGGCCACTATCTGGGCGCTCGTGAAGGCTTCAACGGCATGGTGATTAAGTCTCTGCGCGGCAAAGGCAAAACCATCGAAATCAACAAACTGAACAAGCTGACCGCGCTGTTTATGCTGGTCACCACCTGGATTGTGGCAACGCTGAACCCGAGCATCCTCGGCATGATCGAAACCCTGGGCGGCCCGATTATCGCGATGATTCTGTTCCTGATGCCGATGTACGCTATCCAGAAAGTTCCGGCCATGCGCAAATACAGCGGCCACATCAGCAACGTCTTCGTTGTGATTATGGGCCTGATTGCCATCTCCGCGATTTTCTACTCTCTGTTCAGCTAATTCTGTAAAACTTCCCCTCGCGCCGCGTAACGGCGGCGCGCTTTCCGACAGTACTGGAATACATCATGATCAGCGTATTCGATATCTTCAAAATCGGCATTGGCCCTTCCAGCTCCCATACCGTTGGACCGATGAAAGCGGGCAAACAATTTACTGACGATCTGATTGCGCGCGGCCTGCTGGCCGACGTCAGCAAAGTCGTCGTCGACGTCTACGGCTCCTTGTCCCTGACCGGTAAAGGCCACCATACCGATATCGCCATTATTATGGGGCTCGCCGGCAACCTGCCGGATACCGTCGACATCGACTCAATTCCTGGCTTTATTCAGGATGTTAATACCCATGGCCGTCTGCTGTTGGCTAACGGCCAACACGAAGTCGAGTTCCCGGTCGATCAGTGCATGAATTTCCATGCCGACAATCTGTCGCTGCATGAAAACGGCATGCGGATCACCGCGCTTAGCGGCGACAAGGTGCTCTACAGCCAGACCTACTACTCCATCGGCGGCGGTTTTATCGTTGATGAAGAGCACTTCGGCCTGACGACCGAAGCGCCGGTTGCCGTACCTTATCCGTACAAAAACGCCGCCGACCTGCAGAAACACTGCAACGAAACCGGTCTGTCGCTCTCCGGCCTGATGATGCAGAACGAACTGGCGCTGCACAGCAAAGAAGAGCTGGAACAGCACTTCGCCGCGGTATGGGAAGTGATGAGCGCCGGTATTGAGCGCGGTATCACCACCGAAGGCGTACTGCCGGGCAAACTGCGCGTTCCGCGCCGTGCCGCCGCGCTGCGCCGCATGCTGGTAAGCCAGGACAACACCAACAGCGACCCGATGGCGGTAGTAGACTGGATTAACATGTTCGCGCTGGCGGTAAACGAAGAGAACGCCGCCGGCGGCCGCGTGGTCACCGCGCCAACTAACGGCGCCTGCGGTATCGTCCCGGCGGTACTGGCCTACTACGACAAGTTTATCCGTAAGGTGAACGCTAACTCCCTGGCCCGCTATATGCTGGTCGCCAGCGCTATTGGCTCACTGTATAAAATGAACGCCTCTATCTCCGGCGCTGAGGTCGGCTGCCAGGGCGAAGTCGGCGTGGCCTGCTCAATGGCGGCGGCCGGTCTGGCGGAGCTGCTGGGCGGTAGCCCGGCTCAAGTGTGCATCGCCGCGGAAATCGGTATGGAACATAACCTTGGCCTGACCTGCGACCCGGTTGCCGGCCAGGTGCAGGTACCGTGCATCGAGCGTAACGCTATCGCGGCGGTCAAAGCGGTTAACGCCGCGCGGATGGCCCTGCGCCGTACCAGCGAACCGCGCGTGTGCCTCGATAAGGTTATTGAGACCATGTATGAAACGGGCAAAGACATGAACGCCAAATACCGCGAAACCTCTCGTGGCGGCCTGGCGATGAAAATCGTCGCCTGCGACTAACGCCTCTGGCCCGGCATGCTTCGGCATGTCGGGCCAACTCCCTCACGAACCGAAACTAATCTGCGAGCCTGATTCCCGATTTTCCCCGTGCCGATAGCCTCATTTCGCCGCCGATGTTACCCTTAAGCCCGGAGAATAAAGGGAGGTATCTTGTGGCTGTTCATCTGTTAATCGTCGACGCGCTCAATCTGATCCGCCGCATTCACGCGGTACAGGGTTCACCCTGCGCGGATACCTGCCTGCACGCTTTACAACAGCTGATCGTCCACAGCCAGCCGACCCACGCCGTGGCGGTGTTCGACGACGAAGACCGCGCCCACGGCTGGCGTCACCAGCGTCTGCCGGAATATAAAGCCGGGCGCGCGCCGATGCCGGAAACGCTGGAAGCGGAAATGCCGGCGCTGCGAACGGCCTTCGAACAGCGCGGTATCCGCTGCTGGGCCCTGCCCGGCAGCGAAGCGGACGATCTGGCGGCGACGCTCGCCGTCAAAGTTGCCCAGGCCGGACATCAGGCCACCATCGTCTCGACGGATAAAGGCTACTGTCAGCTACTATCACCCACCATCCGCATCCGCGATTATTTCCAAAAACGCTGGCTTGACGCGCCGTTCATCGCCAATGAGTTCGGCGTTACCCCGGAACAGCTGCCGGATTACTGGGGGCTGGCGGGGATTAGCAGCTCTAAAGTCCCGGGCGTTGCCGGCATTGGGCCAAAAAGCGCTGCGCAGCTGTTAACCGATTTTCAGGATTTAGAAGGGATTTATGCGCGGCTGGTAGAGGTGCCGGAGAAATGGCGCAAGAAGTTGGAAGAACATAAAGAGATGGCTTTCACCTGCCGGGAAATTGCCCGCCTGCAAACGGATTTACAGCTGGATGGCAACCTACAGCAGCTGCGGTTGCCATCCGCTTAAACCTGGACCCCGGCGAGGCGCTTGCGTATACCGGGGCGCATCGAAGGCCGATTAGCGCTCGTCGCGGCGGCCGCCGACCGCCGCCCACAGGCGGCGCACGTGTACGGTTACTTCTTCACGGTCGTGGTACAGTTGACGAGCCTGAATCTGCGCGTTAATACCGTGCTCATCAAGCTGCGCCTGGATGTAGGCCAGATTTTGCGATACCTCTTCATAGCGCTTTTTCATCGGCAGCTTAAGGTTGAAGATGGTTTCGCGGCACCAGCCGTTCACCAGCCACTGCGCCATTAGCGCCGCGACTTTCGCCGGTTTTTCCACCATATCGCACACCATCCACGAGATGTTGTTGCGGGTCGGGCGATAGCGGAAGCCATCTTCACGCAGCCAGGTCACCTGCCCGGTATCCATCAGGCTTTGCGCCATCGGGCCGTTATCGACAGAAGAAACCCACATGTTGCGCTTCACCAGCTGATAGGTCCAGCCGCCCGGACAGGCGCCGAGATCCACCGCGTACATACCGTTCGCCAGGCGTTCATCCCATTCATCTGCCGGGATAAAGACGTGGAATGCCTCTTCCAGCTTCAGGGTTGAACGGCTTGGCGCATCGGAAGGAAACTTCAGGCGCGGGATCCCCATATAGAACGGCGAGTTGTTATTGCTAAAGGAATAGCCGGTATAGCAGCAGCCAGGGGCAATAAAGAACACATGCACAACCGGGCGCTTCGGCGTTTCGTAGTTGGTCAGCACGCCGACTTCACGCAGCGCCGCGCGCAGCGGCACCGTGAACTTGCGGCAGAACTTCATCAGCTCTTTGCTTTCGTTGGTATCCGCAACCTCGACGCGCAGATCGCCGCCCTTTTCCACCACGCCCTGCAGCATGCCGACGATTGGCGTAATGCGGTCTTCCGGCGGCAGGTCGCGCAGCAGTTCGCCGACGACGAACATCTGGCGGGCAAAAATCAGCGAGCTGAACGGCAAATCACGCACCAGTTTCTCGCCATCGCCCTGCTGATAACACTCAAAAATCACATAGCCGGAGTCATCTTTGACTCGGGCAAAACCAAATACCTCAAGGCGGGCCGCCTTATCGGTAATTTCTGCTGCGCACTCTTTCTCAAACCCGGGGCGACAATAGAGGACAACCTTATTCATGAACAACGCCCTTACGTTTCAGACGAATTGCACCAATTAACATTAATACCCAACCGGCGAGGAAGCTGACGCCGCCCACCGGGGTAACGAACGCCCACAGGCGTAAATGCGACAGCGCCAGGCAATATAAGCTGCCGCTGAACAACACGGTTCCCAGCGCCAGAAACACGCTGCTCCAGTAAAACCAGATGCTAATCCGCCGCTGCATCGCGACGGAAAGGCCGAGGATAGCCAGCGTATGAAACGCCTGATACTCAAGGCCGGTATGGATCCAGGCCATTTCGGCCGCACCCAGCGATTTACTTAATACGTGAGCGCCAAAGGCGCCGAGAGCCACAAAGATAAAGCCGCTCACGGCGGCAAAAATCAGCATAAAACGGCTGGTCATGTTAATACCCTACAAAGTCAGTTAACGCCTGCTCATCAGGCCGTTATTGTTCGTAACGAAAGCGGAATTTTTCTTGTTCGCTTGCCGCCTTCGCTAAAATCCACTGGCGGAAAGCGGCTATTTTACCCAGTTCAGCCTGACTGTCATGACAAACAAGATAAAACGCGTTCTTACTGACCAGAACATCATTAAACGGGCAGACTAAACGGCCTGCTTCAATTTCGGACTGAGCCATTACGTTGTTGGCCAGCGCGACGCCTTGTCCATGGATTGCCGCCTGCAGCACCATCGCGCTGTGGCTGAAGATCGGTCCCTGTTGCACATTAATATGGTTTAGACCCAACTGCCGGGTATAAGTTTGCCAGTCGCGGCGGGAAGCATCATGTAACAGCGTATGTTGCGCCAGATCGGCAGGCGTTTTCAACGCTTTGTCGCCGGTTAATAGCAACGGCGAGCAAACGGGCAGCAAATATTCGGCGTACAGTTTTTCAACACGCAGCCCCGGCCAGTTACCGCGGCCATAGAAAATCGCCACGTCGACGTCATCGGCTAGTTTATCTTCCTGACGGTCAACCGCCTGGATGCGGACGTCGATTCCCGGATAAGCTGAGTTAAAGCTTGATAGTCTCGGCACCAGCCACTGAATGGCGAAACTGGGCAATAAACTTACCGTTAGCGCCCCTTTCGCGCTGCGGGCCTGCAGTTTACGCGTGGCTTCAGTGAGCTGCGAAAAAATCTCTTTAATATCCTGAAAATAGCTTTGACCTTCTTCCGTTAACAGCAGCGAACGATTGCGTCGACGAAACAGCTTCAGGCCAAGAAAGTCCTCTAGTGACTTGATTTGGTGACTTACTGCGGCCTGCGTCACAAAAAGCTCATCGGCTGCGCGAGTGAAGCTCAGGTGACGGGCGGCTGCATCAAAAACACGTAATGCATTAAGAGGTGGTAATCGCTTCGACAT